>NZ_BADW01000065.1:0-4604 GCF_000241165.1 Pseudoalteromonas sp. BSi20439 | reverse complement strand
AGATAGCGGTAGAAAAAATTAAAAAAGAGTCATTAGATATTATTAACGCCTACAAAAACAAGATGTTGCAATCGGACTACAGTTTTTCGTCTTTAACATACGTTGAAAAGCTATGCTTGTTTATACTACTTACTGAATATCACTCAGCGGATAAGCAACCGTTGAGAATAAACCCTGAATCTTTACATTTAACTGGTTGCGATGAGGTCGATATAAAATACATACTAAGCCTTAAATCGAAAGGTGTGTTGGCTATAGTTGATTCGGTTCCTGATGAGGTTATTCAAGCTAATAATCAATTAAATTATAATCGGTATCGAGTAACAAGTTTTTGGGCTCCAGCAGAGGTAAAGCGAGGTGATAGTGAGTTTTGTCCTGGTATATATCTGCGCTATACAAGTGAATTTGAATCATCCGCTGAGCTTCAACAAAAATTGTATGCTGAAATATGCTCTCGAAAGTTTAAAGAAAGCGATATTGAAGAGCTCCGCATACTGATAAATGATATAAGGCTAAACAACTTTTATAACATCATTACTTGGGTAAGCGAAGAGTTTCGAATCGATATTGAGAGCTCGTTGAAGTTAGAAGGGTTACTTAATCATTGTGCAAAAAATCATTCGCTTCTTGCCATTTGCTATTGTATGTACTCAAATGCGGAAAAGGTGGCAGCACAGCTTTATAGGCGAGATACACCAATATACATAGCTAATAAGCTGTTCACTAAGTTGTTTGACGATTATCTTACTATGGCTTCAGATAGAGGTTGGTCACTCACATATACAAAAAGATTACCAGATACAGTTGAAACATCTCCGCTCGAATCTTTAGTTAGCAGTCACTTTTGTGGTAATAACTTTAACTGGTTTTTATTGAACACTAATGAAATATTTGATTATTGGATTTCAGGTGCAGACCTTAATACAGAGTTACTCAGGGTTGAAGCTAAGTGATGATTATTTAACTATATGAGGGATAGTAAAGACATATCCCCCTCGTGATTTTACCCTGACTTTACGGTCAGACATCATAAGTTAACAGTCAGATAAAAGTAAGGAAATCATGACAAAACTCAAAGTCTTACAATTTCATTTTATAAGCTAACATAGATGAAATCATATATAATCCAATAGCATATCTCTATTCTTTAAGGCAAATTTATAATATTTATCATCTGATATAGATTCGTTTGTATCTATATGCCATTGTTTAGTAATAACCCAAATCAATGCTGCCTTTTCCATTACGATTAATTCATTTTGATCTGGTTTCATTCCGTAGTCACTTCGTAAATTTTCTTTTGCCTTATCATTTAAATTAGGGTGTATTGTTAGTATTACTGGGACTGATAAATTCCAATTGCGATCTTGAGCTAATGATTCATAAGGTAATTGCAACTTAGCTTCACCATTTATATTCTCAACTTTATCTATACGTGAGAAATTAAAGTTTTTGAAGGCATATTTTTCTTTTTCACTTCTATCGTAAGCCCTAAAGATCCAATTTTTTCCATCACTTAAAATAGTTAATGGAACTAAAGGACGAGGTGTATGCTTATCACTATTTGCAGATAGATAGGTACAGCTAATAGCATGTAAATTAAACATAGCACGAGTGACTTTTGCTACATCATCAATGTCAGTTTGGTCCGGAACTACACCTATTCTTGAATAAGGTAAAAATGGGTTACGAGAAAGTTTATTTTTGTTGAAGCCGTGGGTTAGCATTCCAAGAGCTATATTTACACTAATTTCTATTAATGGTTGGTATGTCTCAGTTCGAATAGTGTTAACTTTTTGGCTTCTATCATATTCTAAATTATCCGGTCGAAGTTCACTGTATTGAGCTATTAATTTAGATGCGCTTGCATCAGATAGATCAAACTCATCAAGTAAGTCACTTCTTTTTACAATCCCAGTAAACCTTAATTTAAAATCAATAAATGCAATTCTTTCTGCATTAGATCCTACAACCGATTGAAGCATAAGGTAATTCATAGAGTTATTCATTATTAATTATCCATTAAATAATAATTTCCATGCGTTATTATAGTAAATAACCCAACAAACAGCAAATAACACGTGTAATTATTGGATGTGTTCTGTTGATCTGGATTTCTTTACATGTATAATTAGCGATGAGTATATTTAAGATCCTCTTGCCAATGTTAAGATCTTAATGTACTGTAACACTACATATTGTGTTTTTGTTTTGTTTTGACACTAAATGTAGTGTTTTAGGCAAGAGTAATCCTTGTAGGATGAATGCAAGATGTATAACTTTATGAATGGATTTTATATGAAATTCTGGAAGTTAGGGTGTTACTTAATGGCGCTGGAACGCCACTAAGTAACCAGTATGCAATCACATAGAGAACACACTTAGGAATGTTTAACCAAACCTTGGAAGGCTGAATTTAGTCTATTTGGTAATACATTTCAACTTGTGTCTTTATTTAATTTTATTAAATGAGGCATTTAAAATGCGCAAAGCTAAATTCGTGCTATTTCAAAGCACAAAAAATGATGAATACTATTTTCATCTTAAAGCTGGAAACGGCGAAATAATTTTAGATAGCGAAGGATATACTACTAAAGCAAGTTGCTTGAATGGTATTGCGTCAGTAAAAGAAAACTCACAAAACCTCAAGCATTTTAAGCTACTAGTAGCTAAAAATGGAGAGGACTACTTTAACTTGGTTGCCGGTAATGGTGAAGTTATTGGTAGCAGTGAAACCTACAAGTCAAGACAAGGCCGTGACAATGGTATTGAATCAGTTATGGTCAATGCACCTAGCGCTGAAATAATAGATTCTACAACTGAACATAATCAATCAGAGCCAGAGAATGAAATTACCATTATCATTAACGGCCGCCCAAAGATTGTGAGAGAGAAAAAACTTTCGTTCATAGATATCATTAAATTGGCTTTCGGTAGCTATCTTGATAATGATCGCACAGTTTATACTATGACTTATAAAAAAGCGGTAGATAAGCATCAGGGCAGTTTAGTATTAGGTGAAGAGTTAAAAATTAAATCGGGGGTGATTATCAATGTCACATCAACTGATAAATCTTAGTCCCGATTTAAAAAAGCTTTCTGATGAAGGCTTTAGTCTTGAAATACGAGATACTCACGTTTTAGTACATGATATTCCTTATGTTAATAGTAATAAGGAAATTCAGTATGGAACGATGATCACTTCTTTAACTATAGAATCAGGTTGTGCAGGTAAGCCAACAACTCATGTAATGCATTTTTCAGGTGAACAACCATGCAATATTGATGGTTCTGAAATTGTGCAGATTAAACATACGACCTGTCGAGAAAATTTAACAGGAAATATTATTTCCGATCGTTCTTTCTCGAATAAACCTCAAGGAGGTTATTCAGACTATTACGAAAAATTCTCTCGATATATTTTAATTGTTTCAGCTCCTGCAAAATCGATTGATGGGACAGTTAAATCCAATCCGTATAAACCTGTAACATCAAAAAGTGATGATGTTACAGTTTTTAATTATCTGGATACCAATGCAAGCAGAGCCGGTATCGCTGCAATAACATCTAAAGTAAAGCATCAGAAAATCGCGATAATCGGTTTGGGTGGAACAGGATCGTATATTTTAGATTTGGTTGCCAAGACCCCAGTTAAAGAGATTCATCTTTATGATGGTGATGACTTTGTACAGCATAATGCTTTCAGGTGCCCTGGTGCTACGGCATTAGAAGATCTTCAACAGGGAAGAAAAAAAGTTGATCACTTTAACGCTCAGTATAGTCAGATGCGATCAGGAATATTCGCTCATGCTGAATATATTACAAGCGAGAATATTACACAGCTTCATCAATATGATTTTGTTTTTATTAGTGTTGATAATGGAGCTATCAAAGAGTTAATTTTTAATCATTTAACTCAAATGAAAGTTTCATTTATTGATGTCGGAATTGGTATTCAAAAAGATAATGATAAGTTGTCGGGAATACTGAGAACTACGGCTGCAACTCCAGACAAGCACGATCATTTATCAAAAAATGTATCATTTATTAATAGCGATGAAAATGAATACACAACCAATATCCAATTACCCGAATTGAATAGCTTAAATGCGAGCTTTGCCGTTATCAAGTGGAAGAAGTTAAGCGGGATTTACCATGATCATGACGAGGAACACGATAGTACTTATACGATAAATGCCAATATGCTTTTAGGTAGTGATTATGTTGCGGCATAAGTTTGTTGAGTTTATGCCTGACGATATATCGCCAGGCATTCTATATGTTTCGATGAATTATGGTACTGCTATTCATAAATGTTGTTGCGGTTGTGGCGAAGAGGTTGTAACACCCTTTAGCCCTACTGATTGGAAAATAACATTTGATGGAGACAATGTATCGTTATCACCTTCAATAGGTAATTGGTCTTTTAAATGTCAGTCCCATTACTTTATACGTAATGGTCGTGTTGATTGGTGCCAGAGTTGGACTAAACAACAGGTTAGCGATAATAGAAAGGAAGACTCTTTAAATAAGCAATTACACTTCCAGGAAAATAAAACTAAAGAGGTAACTGCAAAGTTAGGTTTTATCAGCTGGATTAAAAG
>NZ_BADW01000066.1:0-3899 GCF_000241165.1 Pseudoalteromonas sp. BSi20439 | reverse complement strand
TGTGTATCAACGACAATGCACACAGAGCTTATTCTTGATGCGTTAGAGCAAGCTATTTGGCATCGTGGCAACCCCGAAGGGTTAATTCACCACAGCGACAGAGGCAGCCAATATTTGTCTATACGATACACTGAGCGACTTGCTGAAGCTGGAATTCAAGCGTCTGTAGGCAGTGTGGGTGACTCTTATGACAATGTATTGGCTGAAACAATAAATGGATTATTTAAAACAGAGATTATTCGCAAAAATGGTCCGTGGAAGAATGTTGATGCTGTTGAATACGCAACGTTAGAGTGGGTTAATTGGTTTAATAATCAACGCCTATTATCTTCAATTGGGTATATTTCACCAGCTCAATATGAAACAGACTACTATGATAATTTAAACGAGTCAGGTAAAGTGGCCTGACTTAAACAAACTGGTCTCCGATGAACTCGGGGCGATTCAATTCGCTTAATAACATTAAAGCAAGCCGTATTGCTGGTGTGTATAAGTTTGAAAAATTACAATTAGGGGCATTGTACCAGCATTCAGAATCGATTGACGGCGCTAAGTCTGGCAACGGTTATGTACTAAGCGCAAGCTATAAGTTAGACAAATGGGTACCTAAAGTACAATTTGCAAAAGATGATTCAAAACTACGTCAAACCTCAGACGCTTCACAGTGGACTACGGGTATAGATTATGTATTTGACAAGCAAACCACAGCTTATCTTTTATATACTGACCTCGACCTAGAAGAAAATGCTGATAGCAGTGTTGCGCTTGGTCTTAAATATAAATTTTAAGGGCTGAACAAATGACAAAACGTATTTTAGAAAATAACGCGAATAAAAAGCCATTTATGCAATGGCTGTTATTGTTACTTGGCCCATGTGTCATGCTACTTACTTGCTTAGTTGAGCCGCCAGTAGGTATGTCGGCGGCAGCATTTAAAACCGCAGGCTTAGCATTTTGGATGGCCTCGTGGTGGGTGAGTGAGGTAGTGCCTATTCCTGCTACTGCGTTACTCCCTTTAGTGATTTCGCCGATTGTTGATATAGCCGCGATAAAAAGTGTTGCAGCGCCTTATGCGCATCCGCTGATCTTTTTATTTTTAGGTGGCTTTTTAATCTCAATAGCGATGGAGCGTTGGGGATTACACAAGCGTATTGCATTAAGAACTATGCTTTATGCAGGTAAAAAACCAAGCTTACAGATTTTAGCGATGATGTTAGTGACTGCATTTTTATCAATGTGGATGTCTAATACCGCTACAGCAGTAATGATGCTACCTATCGCTTTATCTATTACCCATTTAGTTAAAAGCTCAGATCCTAGTAATGAAGGTTTTGGTAAAGCCCTTTTACTGTCGATTGCTTATGGCGCGAGTATTGGCGGTATTGCTACTTTAATCGGTACTCCACCAAATGCATTAATGGCGGCGTACCTATCAGACAGTTATCAGATTGAAATTGGCTTTGCCGAGTGGATGATTGTTGGTGTGCCTTTAGCGCTCGGTATGTTGCTGATCAGCTGGATTTGGTTAACTAAATTCACTTATAAGGTCGATGCGAATGTACAAGCGAACAAGCGTATTGATACCAAAGCGGTATTCTCTTCACAATTAAAAGACTTAGGCCTAATGCAACGTGCTGAAAAGGGCGTGTTGTTTGTATTTGTGCTTGCCGCTATTTGTTGGATGTTTAGACCTTTATTAGGCGATGTTACCGGGCTTAAAATTTCAGATACCGGTATTGCTATTGCCGCTGCATTATTACTGTTTGTACTACCGGCAAATAAAGGCAGTGATGCGCGTATTTTAGATTGGGAAAGTGCAGCTAAAGTACCTTGGGGTGTGTTGCTTTTATTTGGAGGGGGCTTGACGCTAGCCTCGCAAATTAAATCATCTGGATTAGCTGTCTACATTGCCAAAATGATTGAGGGGGCCAGTGCAATTCCTTTAGTTATGAGCATTCTTGTGGTGGTGGCACTTATTACTTTCTTAACGGAAATTACCAGTAATACGGCAACAGCCGCAGGCTTTTTACCATTGCTGGGGCCTGTTGCTGAGTCAATAACTGGCAGTCCGTTAGTGTGGGTTATTCCAGCTGCGATTGCGTGTAGTTGTGCGTTTATGATGCCAGTAGCCACACCACCCAATGCGATTGTGTTTGGCTCGGGTGAAATTAAAATGAAAGACATGATCCGTGCTGGCTTTGTGTTAAATATTGTCGCTATTGTTTTAATTACCTTAGTAACAATGACCATAGCAGCTCAGGTTTTTGGTTTTTAAAAACCCACTTTAATCAACTAACAAAACAGATAACCGATGCACACAAAAGCAGTGCATCGGTATGAGTTCCAACCAACCTTATGAGTGTTTTTGCAACGCTTTTCATTATGTTGCAAAATCACTCTTTATTGCTCGTGTAACAGATCAAGGTTATAGTCTTGAAAACGTTATAAATCGAGTAGCCTATTTTGACCACTGATACATTATCTACAGGGACTTTGCGTTCACAATTTAATGAACTAAAGCATGCTTTTGAAGACACCCCTTACTTACCCATTGAGCAACGCCTTGCTTTACTTAAGCAAGTACGCGCTAACATTGTAACGTTAGAGCAAGACTTAATTGCTGCAGTATCTAAAGATTTTGGTTACCGAACGGCCTTTGATACCTTAGTAGGTGATATTTTGCCCACCATGCAGGGGCTTGCGCATATTATTAAAAAGCTACCTCGCTGGTCTAAGCCTAGTCATCGCAGCGCGGGGTTAAGCTTATGGCCCTCAAAAGTAAGTGTCACCTATCAGCCTATTGGTGTGGTGGGTGTGATTGCACCATGGAACTATCCTATTCAACTAGCATTGGTACCTGTTATTACTGCGATTGCAGCGGGTAACAGGGTGATGTTAAAGCTCAGTGAATTTACGCCTAACACCAATGCCGTTATTGAAAAAATATTTGCAGGTGAATTAAGGCAACACTGCACCATTATTCAAGGTGGTAGCGACGTGGCAAGTGAGTTTTCATCATTGCCGTTTGCGCATTTACTGTTTACAGGCTCGACGGCTGTTGGCAAGTTAGTTATGGCCGCGGCCAGTAAAAATTTAACACCAGTCACTTTAGAACTAGGCGGAAAATCGCCCGTTATTGTGTTAGAAAAAGCCGATGTAAATAAAGCCGCGCGTGCTCTATTATTTGGCAAAATGGCCAATGCAGGGCAAATATGTGTGGCTCCTGACTACGTATTTGTTCCTGAAGCATTAGAGCATCAATTCATTAAAGCGCTTTGTACCCTTTATAAAAAACACTTTAAGCAAGGTGTAGAAGGCAAAAACCTGACCTCGATTATAAGCCCTGCACATTATCAACGTTTGTTAGGTTATTTAGAGCAAGCACAAGAGCAAGGCGCTAAAATTACTAAACCGCTTGAACAAAACCAGCAAGATGGCGAAAAGCATCGTATGGGTCTGCATATTGTGACGCATGTCACCGACGAGATGCAATTAATGCAAGAAGAGCTATTTGGTCCCATTTTACCCATTATGAGTTACGACAAATTAGAGGACGTGCTTAATTATATTCGATTACGCGACCACCCATTAGCCCTTTACATTTTAGGTCAAGATAAACAGGCTCAACAGTACATTATTAAGCAAACACTCAGCGGAACAGTTGCGGTAAACGACACATTAATACAAGTAGCTGCCGATGATGTACCGTTTGGTGGCGTGGGGCATTCGGGGATGGGGCATTATCACGGCAAAGAAGGTTTTCTCACCTTTAGCCATGCAAAAAATACCTTAGTATCAGGCTCGGTTAACCCGCGCATTGGTTTATTACTTAAACAAAATAAATTACTGATCAAAGTGCTAAAGTGGCTTTATGTAAAATAGCCTGTAGTACTTAAAAT
>NZ_BADW01000067.1:0-44195 GCF_000241165.1 Pseudoalteromonas sp. BSi20439 | reverse complement strand
TAACGTGTGCATTTTTTTAAACCAAACCTTTACGTTAGTGAATCAGTTACAATGACGATTCAACTTCATCAAACAGATCAGTAATTTCTTTTTTCGGTTCAGCTGTTACAAGGCTACCTACCACAATAGCAATACTCGCTAAAATGAAGCCTGGGACGATTTCATAGATCACGCTACTTAGGCTATCACCATTAATAGTAATAGGCGCATAAATCCACACAAGCACGGTTAGAGCACCAACAACCATACCACTGATAGCCCCTTTTAAGTTCATGCGCTTCCAGTAAAGGCTAAACAATACCAATGGACCAAATGCAGCACCAAAACCTGCCCATGCGTTGCTCACTAAGTCTAGTATTGAACTATTACGGTCATAGGCTAAATAGATAGCAAATAGCGCAACCAGTATCACGCTAATACGTCCTACTAGTACCAACTCAGTTTGCGAAGCATTACGGTTTAAGTAAATCTTATAAAAGTCTTCAGTTAGAGAGCTTGAACACACCAATAGTTGCGATGAGATAGTACTCATAATTGCAGCTAAAATAGCCGCCAGTAAGAAACCTGCAATTAACGGATGAAAAATTAATTCCGCCAATACTAAGAATATTGTTTCTTTGTCGGCAATTGGCATTTGATTTTCAATCATGTATGCAGCACCGAATAAACCGGTAAATACTGCACCAATGGCAGATAAGGTCATCCAAGACATACCAATACGACGCATAGTTGGCATTTCTTTTACTGAGCGAATAGACATGAAGCGAACAATAATATGCGGCTGACCAAAGTAGCCTAAGCCCCATGCCATTGCAGAAATAATAGCAATAGTAGAACCGCCCGCAAACCAATCAAGCATACTTAAAGAATGAATTTCGCTTGCTTTAGGCGAGCTTAGTAATTGCTGATAATTTGCATTTGCTAAGGTGTCCATAAAGGGTTGATCAAGCATCATGTAAGTGGCAATTGGCACTGCTAACAACGAAATAAACATGATACAGCCTTGCACAAAGTCTGTAAGGCTAACCGCTAAAAAACCACCAAACAGGGTATAGACCACTACCACACCGGTGGTTATGTATAAGCCCATTTCGTAACTCATTTGAAATGAGTTTTCAAACAACTTACCGCCGGCAACAACACCCGATGAAGTGTATAAGGTAAAGAAAACAATAATTACTATTGCAGAGATAACACGTAGGATATTTTTGTTGTCATCAAAACGGTTTGCAAAGAAATCGGGGATAGTAATGGAGTCATTGGCTTTTTCAGTATAAACACGCAGTCTTGGTGCTACTAAAAAGTAGTTTGCCCATGCACCCAATACTAAACCAATTGCAATCCAAACCTTACTCAACCCAAATAAATACATTGCGCCGGGTAAGCCCATTAATAACCAACCACTCATATCTGATGCACCAGCCGATAGGGCAGCAACACTGGGGGCTAAATTACGACCACCTAGCATATACCCTGAAATATCACTGGTAGATTGCTTATATGCGTATAGTCCTATTCCTAGCATTACAATAAAGTACAATGCCAGTGAAATAATCATTCCTGTTTCCAAATTTGCCTCCACTTAAAAAAGTAATAACAGGCTTGTAATCCAAATAATGACTCTTGAAATCTTATAATTAAGACAGTATTGGAATAAAAGCTTTCTATCCAACTATAACACGGTAATTACTAATAACTCCAACTCGCTAATTTAAGTAGATAAAAAACCATCTATTCGCTCACTTTTAAAACAAATAGAATAAAAAACAATGAGTTTAGATTAATAAAAACCACCCAAGCCATGATATTTTATTAATATAATTCATTTTCCCGATGCTATTTTGAATGTTTTCCAATATATTATTACAATGTTAACCAATTTCTACTGTTTCGGAATCTTATATGTATTTTTATGCTGCTCGCCAACCTATTTTAGATCGCAATAAGGAGTTAATTGGCTACGAGCTTTTATTTCGTGATGGAGTAGATAACGTTTTTCCGAACATTGACGGCGACGAAGCAACGTCTCGACTGATTGAGGGCAGCCAGTTTAACTTTGGTCTTGAAGATTTGACCGATAATAAACCTGCTTATATTAACTTTACCCTAGACACCTTACTAAAAGGCTACCCCACGCTATTAAACAAAGACGGGGTAGTGATTGAAATATTAGAAACCGTTCAGCCGGGGAAACGTCTGCTAGCGATAGTTAAAGACTTAAAAGAGAAAGGGTATACACTTGCTCTAGATGACTACGCGCATCAACCGGTATGGCGTCACTTTTATCCGTTTATTGATATCATTAAAGTTGACTTTTTAACGTGCGATATGGAAACCGTTAAAACGATCATTGAAGACTTAAAACCTTACCCACATATCAAGTTACTCGCAGAAAAAGTTGAAACTTACGAGCTTTACAACCAAGCTTTTGAGTTGGGCTTTGAGTACTTTCAAGGCTTTTTCTTTTCAAAACCCGAGATGGTGCAAAGTAAAGCCTTACCGCCATCTGGCATGGCACTGGCTGAACTGCTCTATGAAACATCCAGTGTAGAAATGGATCTTAAGAAGATCACCGATGTATTTGAGCGTGATGTTAACTTATCTTACAAGCTCTTGCGCTATTCCAACTCAGCGGCATTTACCCGCCGCTCTGAAATAAACACTATAAAACAAGCACTAATTGTACTAGGGGCTGCTGAAATAAAAAAACTGCTCTCTTTATTGTTTGCAGCACAAGTATCTGCAGATAAGCCATTGGAACTTATTAGACTGTCGTTAACACGGGCGCGTTTTTGTGAGTTGTTAGCTATTTCACATGGCAAACTTAAAGATACAGGTATGGCGTTCTTAACCGGCATGATGTCGCTTATGGATGCGATATTAGATGAAGAAATGGACAGCGTAATGCTTAAATTACCTTTGTCTAATGAGATAAAAACAGCGCTGTTAAAAAATGAAGGACTACTTGCTGAATACTTAAACTTAGTCACTCTGTATGAGCATGGTGATTGGCAAGCTGCGAACGATAAAGCCCAGCAATTAAACTTAGGCGATGAAGTGCCTGATGCATATCACGAAGCACTCAACTGGGTTAGTGAGCAAATGCGAGTGATGATCGATAGCTAAAATATCTTTAATACCCATAAACAAAACGCCAGCATCTGCTGGCGTTTTTATTTTTATTAAAGGCTTTCTAAGAAATCCTCATCAAAATCTTCAGGCTCTTCTTTTATTGGCGGGTTACCATCAAATAACTCGTATAATTGACGCTGAAAATAAATGTCTTTAATAAACAAGTAGGGGTCTAATGAATCATTTAATAAACCCTCTTGAGCCATTAAAGACGCCCTTGCCTCAACCGCCTTTAACGCAAACACTAAAATTGTTTGTGGTGTAGTCAGTGCAATTTTAGGTAAAACCACATTATCAACAACATCACCGGTTAAGTTACGTGCAGTTGATGGCCCCATTGCCGGGATCATTAAATAGGCACCATCGCCTACTCCCCACACACCTAAGGTTTGGCCAAAATCTTCATCAGTTACTTCAAGCCCTAACGAACTTGCAACGTCAAATAAGCCAAACACTCCCACCGTAGAATTCACTAAAAAGCGCGCAAAATTAATTCCGGCACTGCTTGGCTTTCCTTGCAGACCCGCATTAATAATATCAACCGGTGCTGTAATATTATCGGTAAAATGCACAATACTTCGACGCACAGGCTGTGGGGTTACTGTTATATAACCCACTGCCGCAGGCCTTAAAATATAAGCATCAAGTACGTCCATATTAAAGTCATAAATAGGTCTGTTTACACTTTGTATGGGATCGCGCTCATCATATTTACTCTCAGGCACTTGAGCACAACCCGATAACGTGAGTAAACATAATAAAAGTAAGCCTTGTTTTAACATCTCAAATCCTTAAGGTATTAATGTATCAATGTTCAGTTGCACTTGGCGCACCTCTTTAGAAACAAGCACTTGAGAATGCCCTTCAAGCTCCCCAGTGCTTGGCATAACTGAATCATCATTAGAGATACGCGCAGAAATGATAATTTCACTCGCACTGGATAAATTTAGCCCTGCCATCATGGCGTTCTCGTCGCTCAGCTCAACCGTAATTGGAAAGCTATAGTCTGTTAGTTTGACCACGGCTAAAGGCATCGGTGATCCCTTAGCCGCTTTAGCAAACACAAACAAAATACCGTTATTGGGCTGTTTGTCTGCAAGTTGGCTATCGATATCAACGGTAACTTGAATACTTTGAGCCGCTAACTGATCGCCACTGGTTGCCACGTTTTGCTGAGCAATTTGTAGATCGATTTCGCTAATACGTTGGTTGATCATAGCATAGCGCGTATCAGACTCATCCATACTTGCAAGTAACACCTCAAACGCTGCCTTTGCCTGTAGCCAGTCTTTTCTCTCAAAGGCGATCAGTGCAAGTAACGAAATCGCATCAAGATTATTTGGCTGCGCTTGTAGCACTTTAGAAAGCATACCCGCTGCACGAGTCATGTTCTCTTCACTGCCCTCAAGTAATAGCACCTGAGAGTAGCTAACAAGCGCCTGCATATTATCAGGATTCATTGACAATGCTTTATCAAATGACTGTTTTGCCATGTCAAACTCATTAAGCATAATAGCGACACGCCCTAACAGCATCCAAGCTACTTCATCATCACCGCTTTGACTTAACTTTGTACGCAGTGCCAATGCAAACGCTTGAAGTTCATTTTTAGATAACGGCTCACCTTTTTGCATTACGGCACGTTGACCATAATCGGCTAAGTTGTCCATTGCATCATGCCACGCCGAAATTTGTTGTTGGCTGCCTGTCATCGCATAAAATATACCTGCTAATGCAATTAAAAACGCTGCCCCTGTTAAAGCAAATATACGGTTATCACCACGACTGTTTAGTGACTTTTCTGGCGATAATTCATTAAGCAAACGACGTTTTAGCTCAATAATAGCCTCGTTATGGTTTTGCGAGTCTATACGTTGATTGTCTAAATCAGCCTGCAGTTCAACTAAACGCTGCTCATAAATGCTGATAAGCTGTGCATTAGCGTTGTGAGTAATAGTTACTACGCGCTCTTTTTTTAAAAAAGGCACAATAATAAACAGCAATGCAATGAGTGTGAGTAAAGCAAAAGACGCCCACATTAAAATCATTTAACTTTGCTCCTGACGTTTATTTTGTTTAATCAACTTATTGAGCATCACTTCATCAGCGTCACTCCATGTTTGTTTTACCGACGCTTTACGTTGGCGAATAACAATAAAACCAAAGCCTATTATTACAATGAGTACTGGTAACACCCACAGAATTAACGTAGCCGGCGTTACTGGTGGATCGTAATGAACAAAGTAGCCATAGCGGTCAATCATATAGTCAATGACTTCATCTTTGCTTTTACCATCTTTTACTAACGCCAATACACGATCACGCAAGTCTTTTGCAACTACGGCATCTGAATCAGCAATGTTTTGATTTTGACATTTAGGGCAGCGTAATTCTTTAGTTAGCTCTTCAAAACGAATCGCTTGTTCATTGCTATCAAACTGATAACGATCTTGCTGAGCAAACGCTGCTAAACTAATAAATAAGCAAAGGGTTAATAAAAACAATCTCATGGCTGCAGCTCCTGCATAAGAGGCGCAAACTTAGCGCGCCAAACTCGAGGGTTTATATCACCGGTGTGGTGTAACAAAATAGTGCCATTTTTATCAACTAAAAATGTTTCTGGTGCTCCAGACACACCCAAATCTAACGCCAAAGAGCGCTCTAAATCTAAAATATTAAACTGATACGGATCACCGGCGCGCGCAAGCATATTACTCACATCGTCACGCAGTGCTTGCATATCAAACGGGCCATCAAAATCGGCATCGTAACTTTGAACATAATACAAGCCGATAATTTTAATGCCTTGTTCGCGAAGCTTAGTTAAATAATCAAGTTCAGCTAAACACGTTGGGCACCATGTGCCCCACACGTTTAATAAATACACGTCACCTTTTAACTGCTCATCAGTCCAACGTTTATTATCTTGCATTAAATCAGGCAAGTTAAATGTTGGTACGGTTTGACCAATGCGCCCTGTTTGTATTTCCCGAGGGTTAGCAAACAACCCTTGGTATAAAAACACACAAATAAAGATAAAAATTAATAAAGGGACTATTGCCATCAATTTGCGATTCATAATGCCCCCTCTAATTCATCTTTGCGAGGTGAAGCGCGATAACGCTTATCAAATAAAATCACAAACCCAGCAAGTGAAATCAAAACACCACCGATCCACATCCAACGCACAAACGGCTTATGATAAATACGTAATGACCATGCCCCTTCACTTAGTTGCTCACCAAGCGCAAGATATAAATCACGAGTGAATCCGGCATCAATAGCGGCTTCGGTCATAAATTGCATACCAATATCGTAACGACGCTTTTCTGCATATAAACGCGTTACAGTGTCATTCCCTTTTAATACCGTCACGACACCTGCATGACCACTGTAGTTTGCACCACGAATAGTCTTCACACCTTCAAAGCGGTATTGATACTGATTTAGCTGTACGCTATCACCAGGCTTCATTGATACATCACGCTCAACTGAATACGCCGAGGTGAGTGTAATGCCCGCTATAACAAAGGCTAAACCAACATGCCCCAGCACCATTGCCCAATAGCTTAAACCTAAGCGCTTTATACCGAGTTTAAGCGAGCCATGAACCGCTGCTTTGGTATATAAATCAATAAAAGTGGCAACAAATATCCATACACCTAGCGTGGTTGCTAAAAGTGTTAATGGAGTCACTACCTCATAGCTACTAAATAACCACGCACAGGTAATGATAATACTGACTAATGCGCCTACAAATATTTTATTTTGTAAAAAGGCCCACTTATTTTGCTTCCAACGCAGGAAAGGCCCAATGCCCATTAAAATAGCAAATGGCACCAGTAAAATAGCAAACATTTTATTAAAGAAAGGTTCGCCAATTGAAATACTGCCTAGCCCCATTTCCTTGTGCACCATAGGTAATAATGTACCTAACAGTACAATTAACGTAGCAACCACTAAGAAAATATTGTTTAACCAAAGTGCCACTTCACGCGATACAAATTTATAACGCCCTTCACTTTTAACTTGTGAGACACGCAAGCCATATAACGCTAAACCGCCGCCAACAACTACGGCCAAAAAGCCAAGAATAAATAAGCCACGATCAGGGTCTGTTGCAAAGGCATGCACCGAAACAATAATTCCTGAGCGAACGATAAAGGTGCCTAGTAAACTTAATGAAAATGCCGCAATAGCCAGTAACACTGTCCATGATTTAAATACGCCACGTTTTTCAGTCACACTTAAAGAGTGCAGTAACGCGGTTGCGACTAACCATGGCATGAGTGATGCATTTTCAACAGGATCCCAGAACCACCAGCCGCCCCAGCCTAGCTCTGAATAGGCCCACCAACTACCTATGGTGATACCTAAGGTTAAAAAGCCCCATGCCGTCATTGTCCATGGGCGTGACCATTTTGCCCAGGTGTTATCAAGCTTGCCGGTTAACAACGCGGCAATAGCAAAGGCAAAAGCAACAGAAAGACCGACATACCCCATATAAAGTAATGGAGGGTGAATGATCATCCCTGGGTCTTGTAATAATGGATTTAAATCGCGTCCCTCAACAGGGAAATAGGGCAGTAAACGTTCAAACGGACTTGAAAGTAGCAAGGTGTACATCATAAATCCGACACCTAAAAAGCCAAGCACACCTAATACGCGAGCACGAAGTACCCAAGGCAGTGACTTTGAACGCACAGCAACAACGGCGGTCCAACCGGCCTGCATTAATAACCACAGTAAAATAGCGCCTTCATGGCCACCCCATGTTGAGGTTATTTTATAATACCAAGGCAAGGTGCTACTTGAGTGATACGCTACATAAGATACGGTAAAATCATCAGTTAAGCTGGCATAAATAAGCGCAGCAAAAGACAAAGCAACAAATGCAAACTGACCAATAGCAAGTGATGGCGCAGCGCGCATCAAACGAAGGTTTCCTGTGTGTGCACCCCAAAGTGGGAAAATACACAACAGAATACTCAGTACCATGGCCAATGTTAGGGAAAAATAACCAAGTTCTGGGATCATATTAGCTCCCACTATCTAAATTGTATTTTGGTTTCTCGTGCTTAATTCCTTTTACTGCCTCGGCAACCTCGGCTGGCATATATTCTTCATCATGTTTAGCCAGTACTTCAAACGCTTCAATGACGTTAGGTTCAACTAGCACACCTTGTGCAACAATTCCTTGCCCTTCACGAAATAGATCAGGCAAAATTCCTTGATAACGCACCGTGACCAATGGGCCAGTATCAATCAACTTAAAGCTTACCTGTAAGCTTTGCTCATTTCTTTGCACTGTACCAGGGACAACCATACCGCCAATGCGGAGCTTTTGTCCTATATGAGGCTTTTCTTTATTCGGGCCTTTACCATCAATTAATTCACTGGGGGTGTAAAACAAATTAATGTTTTCTTGTAAGGCGTACAACACTAAACCAATTGATCCACCAATACCAAAGAGTACGGCGATAATAACCAAAAGGCGTTTTTTACGTCTAGGGTTCACGAGGTTTGCTCCTGCTTAGAATTTTTAATTCGAGTTTCACGCGCAATTTGCTGCTCTACCGACGCTAAAATTTGTTTTTTGTCGCGTAACGAGCTAAATAAAATGCCTAATAAAATTAATGCGCATGTACCAAAAGAAAGCCATACATAAAAGCCATAGCCTCCCATTGCAATAAAATCTGAAAACGAGTCAAACTGCATAATTACCCCTTAGTTAACAACTGTCGCACCCATGGGCGGTGCTTTTCACGGTGTAAAATTTCATTTTTAAGACGAATTAAAGTCACAGTACCAACAAACGCGGCAAAGGCTAAAATATTAATCATTAACGGCCAAAACATACTTGGATCTACCGCGTCACGGTTAAACTTAGTGATGCTTGCCCCTTGATGCAGGGTATTCCACCATTCCACCGAAAAGTGAATGATAGGCAAGTTAATAACCCCAACAATAGCTAAAATAGACGCGGCGCGACCGGCTGATTTTTTATCTTCAAAGGCATGGTACAAAGACAACACCCCTAGATATAAAAATAACAAAATGAGTTCAGAGGTCAGCCGAGCATCCCATACCCACCAAGCACCCCACATAGGTTTACCCCACGCAGCACCAGTAATTAAAGCTATTGCTGTCATACACGCACCTACGGGTGCTATTGCAATCACCGCAAGCTCTGCATTGCGTAATTGCCATACAAGCGCAACAATGGCTGCAATCGCCATTGATGAATAGGCGCCCATAGATAAAATAGCGGAGGGCACGTGAATAAAAATAATACGGTAACTGTCTTTTTGTTGGTAATCGGCAGGAGCAAAACCTAATCCCCATATCCAACCAACAACCATACTAATAACCGTTACTACTGCAAAATATGGCAGTAGAGTATTGCATAATTGATATGCTCGCTCTGCTTTCGCATACGGATGTAACCACTTCCACATATTAACTTACACTCACTTTTAATGCTGATGATATGGCAATTGGCGCACTGATAGTCGCAACGACTAACATCGCACCAAGGATTGCAAGCTGACCACTGTAATCCAGCGACATAGTGCTGGTATCAATAGCGGAAGTTGCAAAAATTAAAACCGGAATATATAAAGGCAAAACGAGCAGACTCATTAAAATGCCGCCTTTTTGTAATCCCACAGTCAAGCCCGCCCCTATTGCGCCTATGAAGCTCAATAAAGGCGTACCCAATAATAGCGTTAATAACGTAGCCATTAGGGCCGTCGTATCTAAATTTAGTAGTAAAGCAAATAAAGGAGTCATTAGCACTAACGGGAGGCCGGTGATCACCCAGTGTGCGGCTACTTTGCCCAGTACCGTTAATGATAATGGGTATGACGAAGCAATGAGCTGCTCCAAAGAGCCGTCGTGGTAATCATCTCTAAACAGTTTATCAAGGCCAAGCATGGTCGATAATAAAGCCGCAACCCAAATAATGCCCGGTGCCATCCTTGATAACAAGCCTGGCTCAGGCCCTATGGCTAATGGAAACAACGAGATAACAATTAAAAAAACAAGATAGGATTAACTATTTCAGCGCGCTGACGAAAAGCGAGCTTAACGTCTTTGCTAAATACCGCGACAAATAACTGCCAATATGAATGCTGTCGTATCATTAGTGGCGGTACTCCAAAGTCAACGTTTGTAAGTCACTAAAGTGGGTGGTTAGGTCTTGATGTGTTGTTAACAAAATAGCGCCCCCCTTTGATAAGTGCTCAGTAAAACGTTGCTGTAAAAAGGCAACCCCGCTTTTATCTAGCGCCGTGAAAGGTTCATCTAAAATCCATAACTTCGCTTCAGATAACCATAATCGAACGAGTGCCACCCGCCGCTGTTGACCCGCAGATAACATTCTTACAGGCACATCTTCCAGCCCCACTAAACCTAACTTACTTAATAAAGGGTATAAGTCAGGAGTATCAACATAACCATTAATAGCCAACCAATGTGCTACATTTTCAAGTGCACTAAGTTGTACGTTAACACCGGTTTTATGGCCTATAAATAATAAGTCTCTGGCATATTCGTCATAATATTTTTTGATAGATTGATTTAGGTATAAAATATCACCTTCATCCGGCAGCGAAAAACCAGCAATAATGCGCAGTAATGATGTTTTACCAGCCCCATTAGGGCCAGCTAACTGCATGATTTGACCGCTTTTAAGGCTAAAATTAAGTTCATCAAACAAACAACGCTCTTGCTTGATACAAGTAACGGACTTAATGTGTAACAAGATGACGATTCTCTCTGCCAAAAATTAGCCGTAAGTCTACCATAATGATAGGGTAATACGAATATTGCTTTAGAATCGATTTACTTAAAATAAAGAAAACTTGATATAAAATAATGAATACACCAACGCACATTACAGTGACTAACCCACAGGTTAGTAATCAAACAACCGATTCGGGTAAAACTGCGTTACCAATACTGCCGCCTGAAGTACTAGCAGCAAAAAACATTCAGTTTTCTAAAGATTCAGTGACGCTTGATGTGTTTATGAATAAGCATTGGCAAACGATTCGCCTTGGGACAACTGAGACATTCACAAACGTTGAAAAAATAGCAAGTGCTAACATACAGTTAAGTGCAGATGGTAAAAGCTTAACCATCATCCCTAACAATACAACGTTAACAATTAAACAACCGGCTCAGTTGCAACGATTTTTAAATTTTATAAACACCCAGAGTGATATTCAAAACAACCCGCTATCGATACAAGTTACTTTAAAGCCAACGCCAAAACTGGTGATTGAAAAATTTAATGCCAGCATCGCCATTAATAAACAAATAGCGCAATTACTAGCACAAGAACCCTTATTAAAAGGCATAATTGAGACTGATGGCAAAGGTACACGGCTAAATATCATTAATCGTTTTGCTGACATTGTACATTCTCAACCTTTAAGCCAAGCAAAACTAACACAATTAGTTGCTAACAATTTAGGTCATGCTCAGCTTCATGCTACGCCCAAATTTGCGGTGTTAAATCCAAATACCGCAACAGGCTCGTTAAATATTAACTTAAGTCATCAACAATTATCTGAGCTACCCATAACCCCGACTAAGGTAACTATTACCAGCCAAGCAGATAAACTATTAATTAAAACCGCTTATCAAAATATAACCGTGGAGCTTAAAAACTCATTTAGTAAACCATTTAATGAAATGCTTTCACAGCAACCACAAATTGCTAACGATTCGCAAAAAATTAAACCTCACCCACTTAGTACCGTTAATAGTCCAATTCAATCATGGCTAAAAAGCAGTTTTGCTGATTTTAAAACGCGTATTTTAGATGCGGTAAAACATTTTGAAAGCAAGCCATTTACCACGGTATTAAACGCATCTCAAAAACCAAGCACTGTTGTTAATGAACAGCAAAAATGGCTCGCGCCAACGCAAAAAATAGACATAACGCAATTAAAAAGTCCTTTGAGCACAGCCCCCCCTTTAGTGCAACTTACCCAGCAGATAAAAGCCAGTATCTCCTTATGGCAACAGCGAGCGTCGACAACACATACAGACTCACATCCTGTTGTTACCCAGCCAGCACAAACAACTAATAGCACCTTAGCAGCCGTTAATCATTTACAGCCACTGGAAAAGCTATTATTGGCAACCGTTTTAAAACAAAGTGCAGCCGCTCCAATAGAGCAAAAAGAAGCTAACAAACACATTTTAAGCAGTCAACTGAACACCATTGTAGCTAAGATGACTGATCAGGGTACTGATTTAAACCGCTTGGTTAATCAGGCTTTTAACCGAATGTTGTCAGAAAGTAATTTACACCCAACCACCATACAACGTGAAATACTCAGCACTATAAAGCCGACACAACTGCCCAATGACACCTTGCAAAGCTCGTTTAATCGAGGTGTAGAACAACTTTCATTAAGTATTTTAGCTGCACCAATTATTAATCATAATCCAACAGCGATTAGCATCAATAATCAAAGCGGTTTAGAAGCCCTGCTTCAGGTTTTATTACCCACCTTTAAAGTAGGTAATAGTGCCAATAAGTTATTAGAGCAGTTGCAGCAACCACAAGTGCAAGCATTAGCAGGCGAATTAACACAAATCAAAAGCACCTTAAGCCAAGTACAAGCACCCGTTTTGAGCCAGCAGCCTGACACTAACTCCTTGGTGCAATTTTTATTACCCATGAAACTGCCCCCTGAAGCGGCACAAACAGAAATATCGTTAGGGCAATATAAAAAGCCAAACAACGGTAAATTAGCGGATAAAAACGTGTGGTTTGTAAGGTTGAATTTTGATTATGCAGAACTAGGTAAACTGCAAATAACCGCAGAGCTGATGGACAAAGCACTCGATTGTCAGTTATTAGCGTCCACTCAAGCTGTAAGCGCGTTGGCTCATCCACACCTTGATAATTTACGCTCAAAATTGGCAAAACAGGGCTTGCAAGTGGGCGACCTAAACTTAAAACGAGCAGATGACAGCCATCAAGCATTTTACCAATCCCATGCCATTATAAATATTAAGGTTTAGTCATGACGGATTCATTTAAAAGCAATTCAGCAATTGGGCTACTCTACGAGGCAGGCAATTCACCCACCGTTAGCGCTAAAGGATTTGGCGAGCTGGCAGATGAAATTATTGCCCTAGCTAAAGATAAAGGAATTCTAATCCATCAAGATGAAGCACTTGCAAATACACTCTCGAAATTAGAGCTCGGCGAAGAAATCCCTAAAGAGCTTTACTTTGTTATTGCTGAGCTGATTGCTTTTTCATATGTGGTAAGAGGAAAATTTCCGCCCGGATGGCAAGACTTTCAAGGAAAGCTCAATATAAAAGCATAATCCACTGTGATAAAAACAAAAAAGGCGCTAAGCGCCTTTTTGTTTATGTAAAGAAAATAACAGTTCTGCTTCAGCGCGAGGTAATTCACATTCACGAATAACCTCATCTAAATCGGCACCTAACTCAACCATTTTTACTGCACGAGAGTAAATTTTAGCATCTGGATCATCGTATTTTTGAGCAGCTTGTTGCTGTATAAGCTCTTGGTTTTGTTGTTCTACCTCAAGCACTCGTTTACCAATACTTAGTAACCCAGTTCGTAACTCAGAGACTTCGCTACGTAAAATATTAATCTGCTCTGATGAATCTTTAAATTGCTGTAATTGTGCGTCAAGCTCATTCGCATACCGCTTTTTAAACATCACAATTAATAGCAACGAGAATAGCCCAAAGACTAAACCCGCAATTGCAATACCAAGTAATAACATAATTTTATGTAGAGAAGCTTATATATCGCTTAACTCATCCCATTCGTCATCACTAAGTAATTTATTTAAATCAACCAAAATAAGTAGCTCATTATCGCGGTTACACACACCTTGAATAAACTTAGCACTTTCTTCAGTACCTACGTTTGGTGCGCTATCAATTTCAGAGCTGCGTAAATACACAACCTCAGATACGCTATCAGCTAAAATACCAATCACTTGTTCTTCAGCTTCAATAATCAAAATACGTGAGTTATCGGTCGCTTCAATATCAGGTAAACCAAAGCGAGAGCGAGTATCAATAACGGTAACAACATTACCACGTAAGTTAATAATACCAATTACATAAGAAGGCGCACCTGGAACAGGAGCAATTTCGGTGTAACGCAGTATTTCTTGCACTTGCATTACATTCACGCCATAGGTTTCATCTTCTAACTTAAATGTAACCCACTGCAAAATTTCATCATTATTATCTGCATTTTTTTTAGCTGACAGTAATTTATCTTCACTCATGCTCTTACCTCGTAATGGTCATTACTTGTGACGGCTATCTAAGCCTTTCTCTAATAGTGCATTTAAATTATTAACATCTATTAAAGCACACATTTTTTCTTTAATTACTCCAGCAAGCCATGGGCGCTTACTGTTATTTGTACGCCATTTTACATCTTCTTTACTCAATGTAATGTTATTTATTAGTTTTTCTGCTAATAAACCCCACTGGCTATCACCTAAAGTGATTAGATATTGATAATTTAAAGACGCTTCTAACTGTTCATCGTATTTTTCGGGCATAACCCAGCGCGCGGTATCAACAACATTGAGCTTTTCTTCTCGATTGATCATGACACCTTTAAACCACTTAGGTTTACCAAATAAATGATTCACTTCTCCAAGCTCATGTATACCGCCTAACGCTTTTAATGGCACGGCTAAAGTGAGTCCTGCTACTTCAAAAAATAATGCCTGAAATTCACCATCAAAGTATTCAGCTTCATTACCGAGTGCTACATCATGTTCAGTTTCAAGCTGCTGCGCTTGGTGAGATTCTATTTCTACATTTGTTACCTGCTCATTGAGCTTTTCAACTTCAACAACCGGCTCGACTACAGGCTCAACCTGCAGTGATTGCTCTTTTTGCTCTTCATAAGCTACCTGCTCAAGCAATTTAGCAACAGGCTCAAGGTCTTTTGTTGGTTCGTCATCAGATAATAACGCCCCTAAGTACTGAGTGACTACTTTTTCATTAGCAAATAATTGCTTACTCATTTATTAACCTTGTTTTATTAAATATTCAAGCAATGCTTTGTAAGCATAGACTCCACGCGCATTAGGGCAGAAATCAATAGGCACCTTTTGCGCTAAACTCGCATCTCTAAATTTAGTATCGACAGGAATAACACCTGGCCACACTTTTTCTTTGTACGTATCTTGTAATGTTTTATAGGCCTCAAGTGATGCTTTGGTGCGCTTATCATACATAGTTGGAATTATAGTATATTCATAGCTTTTCGCTTGCGAGGTTTGCATTAACTCCATAGTACGCATCATTCTATCAAGCCCCTTAAGCGCTAAGAACTCAGTTTGTACTGGCACCAATACTCTTTCACAGGCTGCAAGCGCATTGACCATCAGCACCCCTAAAACGGGCGGACAATCTAAAATTGCATAATCGTAATACTCGCTAATTTTAGCCAATGTTTTCTTTAAAATCAGGCCCATTCCCGTTTTATTACCCATACTACGGTCAAGTGTAGCAATTGCCATAGTGGCAGGTAGAATATCAAGATTTTCTATGGTTGAGGGGCATAATGCTTGCAATACTTCTTCGCTTTTCATGCTTGAACCGCGAGTGAAAATGTCGTAAACACTGACCTCTAAATCTTCTGAATCAATGCCAAAGTAATAAGTTAATGATGCATGCGGATCGGTATCAATCAGTAAAACACGCTTACCTTGAAGCGCAAGGATCCCAGCAAGGCTAACCGCTGTAGTGGTTTTGCCTACCCCTCCTTTTTGATTGGCTACTGTCCAGATTTTCACATTACATCCTAATTACTGTTCATTACGCGTGGTAACACGAATGCCACCATGCTCTAAGCGAATTATTTTTATTGTATCGTCTTGAGTAGGCAGCTCAACTTCAGTTGGTTTAGCTTCCTCAGGGACTTGCTGCTCAGTATCCTCATTTGATGACTCTAAAACCAAGCCGTACTTAGAAAGCGCAATCACTACTTTGCGGTTTTCAGCTCGCCCAGCTTCGGTATCATTATCGGCAAAAGGTGAATATTGGCCATACCCTTCTATTGCCATACGTGCAGATTGAATACCTAAGCGCTCTAATTCAACTAATATTGATGTTGCACGTGCCACCGACAACTCCCAATTAGAGCGAAATATTTCATTGCGTATGGTTTCGTTATCTGTGTACCCACGCACTCTTATATAGTTATCGACAGGTGCGATTATTGCTTCAATCTTTTTTACAACTTCTTTGGCTTGATTATGCGCAACAGCACTGCCACTGGCAAATAATAACCCAGAATTAAGCTCAATAACCAACCAATCTTGGCTAAGCTCTAGGCTTGCCTCACCACTGCGTATCTCATCAATCAGAGACGATTGTAGCTTGACCAGTAAACTATCGAGCGGCTTACCTAAGTGACGTTGGCTGATATTGCTATTATCACTTTGACCATCGAGCAACACAGGCCCTTGTTCTTGTTTTTGAATACTTTCGCCATATAAAACCTCAACTTCAGGAGTCACTCTTTCAAGCAACAAAGCATCGCCGTTTACCCCTTTACCTTGCTGAGAAAATTGTTTCGCTGACTTATCAAAAACATGCTCAAGAGAGTTAGATAAAACTTGTATATTGTCTTCTTTGTTTATTGCAATGGCATACAATACAACAAAAAATGCAAACATAATGGTCATGTAATCTGCATAAGAGACTAGCCAACGCTCAGTATGTTGGCTTTTAGTGTTTTGATGACGTAAGCGACGGCGTAACATAACCGCTAATGGCCCTGTAAAAGAGGACGTTCGACACGGTAAGCTTCAAGCTTTAATTCAATATTAATAGGGCTTTCACCTTGGCTAATGGCAATAACGCCTTCAGCTAGCATTTCATGGTAAAGCATTTTTTGCTCAACCCGTTGCTTTAATTTATTGGCCATCGGCAAAAACAGTAAATTAGCTAAACCTACGCCATATATAGTAGCGATAAATGCAGTGGCAATACCCGTTCCTAGTTGCTCAGGATCGTTAATAAATGACATCGCTTGAATAAGTCCAAGCACTGCACCTAAAATACCGATAGTTGGACTGTAACCCCCCATCGCTTCATATACACGACTAGCTTCAAGCAGTCGTTCTCGTTCAAGTAATAAATCTATTTCTAGGGTATCACGAAGCTTTTGGTCAGAGCTGCCATCAACTAATAAACTTAGTCCTTTAGCGGCATAAGGATCAGTGTGAGTAAGCGCTTCGTTTTCTAGGGCTAAATAACCCTCTTGGCGGGCTTTATGCGACCAGCGCTTTACTTGCTCAATCGCATCTTCAATATCGTGGTCATCGGTGACAAAAACCCAATGAGTAATACTGAGCATTTTCTTAAATGTATTGGCTGATGTTTGTAACATCACGGCCCCCAATGTGCCGCCTAATACAATAATTAGCGCAGGCCCATTAAACAGCGCAGATACCACACCTCCTTCTAAAGAATAACCGATTGCAATAGCGCCTAGTGCAACCAATAATCCTAAAACAGAAAGCTTATCCACAGCCAACCTCTCTTTTGAGGCGCACCGCTACATCATGAAGACCTAAGCTTTCATTTGCTAATCCTGCACTTGCTACTGCTTGGGGCATACCATATACAACACAGCTTTTTTCATCTTGAGCCCAAATTGTAGCGCCAGATTGTTTAAGCATGCGAGCACCATCACGACCATCCGCCCCCATACCAGTCAAAATAATGGCAAGGACATCGCCTTGATACGCTTTTGCTGCACTGGCAAAGGTAATATCAACACTAGGCTTATAGCTTACTCGTTCATTTTTATCTTCAAATACACGTAATGTTCTGTTTGACCCCCGCCCTTCTACCATCATTTGCTGCCCGCCCGGCGCTAAATAAGCACAACCAGGTTGGAGTCTATCGCCTTGTTGCGCTTCTTTTACTTTAATCTTACACAAGCTATCTAATCGGGTTGCAAACGCAGGTGTAAATGCCGCAGGCATATGCTGTATGAGGAGTATTGGGTGTGGAAAATTAGCAGGCAACTGAGTCAAAATAGTTTGCAGTGCAACCGGTCCGCCTGTTGATGTGCCAATAGCAACTAATTGATACTGCTTACCACTGGCGCGCGCTGATGTGCTACTACTGGTTGGTGTAGGAGCTGCATTATTAAAGCTGCGATCAGGTTGAACAATTGGCTTTTTAGCGAGATTAGAAAAGCGATCAGACGTGCTTGCAGCAGGTTTACTTATACTAGGAGATGCTGGCGCTCTTGTGATTCTACCAATGCGCTGGCGACCTATTTCCTTTACCTTACCTTGTAATAACTTAATTGCGTCATCGTTATTACGGGCAATATCTTCAAACTTTTTCGGTAAAAAGTCCATCGCTCCGGCATCAAGTGCATCTAAGGTGGCTGATGCTCCAGCGCGTGTTAACGATGAGAACATTAAAATAGGAGTGGGGTTACTCGCCATGATCTCTTTAACCGCGCTAATACCATCAAGCACCGGCATTTCAACATCCATGGTGATCACATCGGGTCGTAACTGAGCTGTTTTATCGACCGCTTCTCGACCATTAACAGCGAAACCTATAACCTCAATGCCGCTGTCTTGTTCAAGAATTTCACTCACCCTGCGGCGAAAAAAGCTTGAATCATCAACTACTAAAACTTTAACAGCCATTTCGCTCTCTTATTCAATGAATGGGTAGGCATAACGTTTATGCCTACTTTTTATTATCCAGCGTAATGCTTTAGCATACTCGGCACATCTAATATCAGTGCAATACCACCATCAGAGGTGATTGTTGCACCTGCCATACCTGGCGTCCCTTGAAGTAATGCATCTAAAGGCTTAATCACCACTTCTTCTTGACCAATGAGCGAGTCAACAACGAACCCCACTTTTTGAGTTCCTATTTGCACAATCACCACATGGCCTTGTGCTTTTCGTTGTCCTCTATCAGCGCCTTTAATGAGCCAGTGTTCAAGATAGAACAGCGGTATCGATTTTTTACGAACAATAATAGTTAGCTGGCCATCAACCACATTAGTTTTTGTTAAATCTAAGTGGAATATTTCACTAACACCTGCCAGTGGCAACGCAAAGGTTTGTTCGCCAACCACTACCATTAAGGTGGGCAGTATCGCCAGAGTAAGTGGTACTTTAATTTCTAAAGTAGTCCCTACGCCCATCTCTGATTTAATATTTACCGAGCCATTGAGCTGAGTGATTTTTGTTTTAACCACATCCATACCAACGCCCCGGCCGGAAATATCTGATATCTCTTCTTTGGTTGAAAAGCCAGGCGCAAAAATAAGGTTATACGCTTCAGTATCAGAAAGGCGACTCGCTTGGTCGTGATCAAGCACGCCTTTACTAATCGCAATCTTTTTAAGCTTTTCAGCATCCATTCCGGCACCATCATCCTGGATGGTAAGTAGAATATGATCGCCTTGCTGAGAAGCAGATAAAGTCACAGTACCCGTTCTTGGTTTACCTGATGCTTCACGAACATCTGGCATTTCAATACCATGGTCGACCGAGTTGCGAACCAAATGCACTAATGGGTCTGCTAATGCTTCGACTAAATTTTTATCTAAATCGGTGTCTTCACCGACAAGTAATAAATTAATATCTTTCTGCAGCGTTCGTGCTAAATCACGTACCACACGAGGAAAACGACCAAATACTTTTTTAATTGGCTGCATTCGTGTTTGCATTACCGCACCTTGGATATCAGCAGTCACTACATCTAAGTTAGAGATTGCTTTACCCATGGCCTCGCTATCAGAGTTAGTCGCTAGACTTACTAAACGATTTCGCACAAGTACCAGTTCACCTACCATGTTCATTATTTGATCTAGGCGTTTGGTATCAACACGTACTGTTGTTTCTGCCGGTGGTGGCGCTGCTTTTTTAGCGGGAGCTGCTTTTGCAGGCTGTGCAGCCGGTACCGGCTTGGCTGGCTCTGGCTTGGGCTGTGGTTTTGCTGCAGCAACAGGCGCTGGTTTGTTAGCGGCTACGGGTTCAGATTTACTTTCAGGAGCCGGTGTTTCTATCGACTTAGGTGCACCTTTGCCGTGTAACTCATCTAGCAGAGCTTCAAACTCATCATCACTTATTTCATCATCGCTCGCGCTTGAATCATTATTTTGCGAGGCTGTAGGAGCTGATGGTGCTTGCTGTGGTGTGCTTGGGGCGTTTTGAGTTACTTCACCAAAACTACCGACACCATGAAGCTCATCTAATAAGCTATCAAATTCATCATCTGTAATATCGCCACTGACATCACTGTCGCTTGATGAGGATTGTTTTTCTTGCGGGGCTTGCCCTTTTCCATGAAGTTCATCAAGTAGACTTTCAAATTCATCTTCAGTGATCTCATCAATCTGAGAATCTGTACTACTAGTATCTGGGCCGCTAAATAATTCATCAAAAGCAAACGGATCTTCTTCCGCATCATTGCTTGGCTGCTCAACTACAGGTTCAGGTTCTACCGAGGGAGTTTCAACAGGAGCTATGTCTTCAACTGCAGAATCGCCGGCGAGTTCTTCAGCCGTTGGTGGTTGTCCAAGCTTGTGAAGTACTGCAAGTAACTCTGGATCTGCAGGCTCTGGCTGGTCACGATTTTTAATTGTGGCAAACATTTCATTAATGGTATCAAGTGCTTGTAAAATCACATCCATTAATTCAGAGTTAACTGTTCTTACACCTTGGCGCAATAAATCAAACACGTTTTCAGCACCATGACATGCATCAACAAGCTCTGTCATTGCCAAAAATCCGGCACCTCCCTTAACGGTATGGAAGCCACGGAATATTGCGTTTAGTAGTTCAGTATCATCTGGGTTGTTTTCCAGTTCTACTAACTGTTCAGATAAAAGCTCAAGGATTTCTCCGGCCTCTACTAAAAAGTCTTGTAAAATATCTTCATCGACTTCAAAGCTCATGCAGTACTCTCCTATTAGAAGCCCAAACTTGATAATAGATCATCAACTTCATCTTGATCAGATACAACATCATTACGCGATTCTTTATCAATAATAGGCCCTTCTGGACCTGCTAGTGTTTGTGCAACAATGGAATCTTCTGTTTCTTCTGGTTGTTCAGTTGGTTGTACTTGCTCAACCTCACCTTGCGCCGCAAATGCAGTTAACAAGTGGATTAAGCTCTCTTCAACTTCACGCACAAGTTCAATAACACGACGAATAACCTGACCAGTTAAATCTTGATAGTCTTGAGCCATCAATACATTGGTCATCAACATTTGTAACTCATCCGTTTTATGATGAGAGCTGTTCATAAACTTATCAATGCTATGGCAAAGTGACTTAAACTCACCAAGCTCAATTTCACGGTTCATTAACCGATCCCATGTTGGCTTGATATCAGCTATTTCGTCAGCAATTTCTTGCGCTAAAGGTAAGCTTGCTTCAACCGCATCCATCGTTTTGTTGGCTGCGTTTTCTGTCATTTCCATAACATAGTTGAGGCGTTTTTTAGCATCAGGGATGGCATCAGTGGTAATGTCTGTTAATCGCGTATCTAATTCAAAGCTTTTTAAAGCTTCGTGCAGTTGACGCGTTAACTTACCCACCTCAGCAAATAACTGTGATTGCTCTTGTGAAGCTGTTTCTAAAATTAACTGATTCGCTTTATCTTGCTCACCATTTTCTAAAAAAGCCACTAATTGGCGAGCTTGTTCTAAAGTAATCTGAGGCGCAGCAGGTGCTGACATAAGCCTCTCCCTCTCATTAACCTAAGCGTTCGAACACTTTTTCTAATTTAGTCTTCAATGTACCTGCAGTAAATGGTTTAACAATATAACCATTAACACCTGCTTGGGCCGCAGCAATTATTTGTTCTTTTTTAGCTTCTGCCGTTACCATTAAAACAGGGATATGCTTTAATTTTTCATCAGCTCGAATTGCCCTTAAAAGATCAATACCTTGCATGCCTGGCATATTCCAATCTGTTACCACAAAATCAAACACTTGATTTTGCAACATAGGTAAAGCAGTTGACCCGTCATCTGCTTCTTGAACATTGGTAAAACCTAAATCGCGCAACAGGTTTTTAATAATACGTCTCATCGTCGAAAAATCATCAACAACAAGAATTTTAATGTTTTTATCCAAAACATCCTCCAGTGAGGCCTGAACCTTTATTTACTTACTTCTAGTTTATCCAGTCATTGATCTTTGCTTTAAGCTTAATCATCGCCTGACCATGTATCTGACTTACACGCGACTCACTAACATCGAGTATATGCCCAATTTCTTTTAAATTCATTTCATCGTTATAGTACAAAGAAAGCACCATTGCATCTTTTTCCGGTAACGACTTTATCGCACTGAGTAAAGACTCATTAAACCGTTCATTTTTAACATTATTGAAAGGTTTGTCTAGTGCTAAATCTTGACCATGAGGTGTAATCACATCATCGTCAATACCAAGGTCTTCAATACCTAAAACTTTACTTACATTGACATCGTTTAAAATATGATGGTACTCATTTAACGAAATTTCAAGTTTTTCAGCAACTTCAATATCTTTGGGTTCACGGTTTAAACTGCTTTCAAGGGCAACTATTGTCTCTGCTACCAAGCGACTTTTTCTGTGAACTGAACGTGGAACCCAATCACCTCGGCGCATTTCATCTATCATTGCACCACGAATGCGAATACCCGCAAAGGTTTCAAAACTTGCGCCCTTGCTTGCGTCAAAGTTTTTAGAAGCTTCTATTAAGCCAATCATACCTGATTGGATCAAATCATCTAGTTGCACACTGGCCGGTAAACGAGCAATTAAATGGCACGCCACTTTTTTGACTAATGAGGCATGCTTTTCAACAATCATATTTAAATTCTGTGTTGACTGATATCCCATAGCTCTATTCACCGGTATTGTCATTGTTAGTTACTAACTAACTTCTCAATGAAAAACTCTAAGTGACCCGAGGCTTGACTAGGTGTTGGCCACTTAGCAATTTTTGTCGCCAGTGTTTTAAAAGCAATCGCAGCAGGAGACCCTGGAAAAACTTCAACTATCACTTTTTGGCGACGCGTTGATTTGCGCATATTCTCATCATAAGGAACCGTTGCAACCAGCTCCATTGATATATCTAAAAATCGGTCGGTTACTTTTGAAAGTTTAGCAAATAATTCTTGCCCTTCACGTAAGCTACGCACCATATTGGCAACAATTTTAAATTTGTAAACACCGTGCTCACGGCTCAGCACTTTTATTAACGCATATGCATCAGTAATTGAGGTTGGTTCGTCACAGACCACCACAACCACATCCTGTGCGGCGCGAGAAAAACTCAATACCATGTCAGAAATACCAGCAGCGGTATCTACAATTAAAATATCAAAATCGGTGTTAAGCTCACTAAATGCACGTATCAATCCCGCGTGCTCTGAAGGTGATAACTCAACCATACTTTGCGAACCCGATGTTGCTGGCACTATTTTAATTCCTGCAGGGCCTTCAACTAAAATATCTTCGAGTTCACACTCACCTGATAAAACATGAGATAAATTACGCTCTACGCGTAGTCCAAGCATAACATCACAATTGGCTAATCCTAAATCAGCATCTAATACCAGCACACGCTTGCCTTGTTGGCCTAACGCGATTGCCGTGTTAAGGGATACGTTTGTTTTACCCACTCCACCTTTGCCGCCGGTGACAGCGATAACTTTTACGCCGTTATTATTATTGTTGCTCATTTTGCGAAGGCCGCTTGCTTGATCTAAAACTGTGTTAATCATACATCTCTACTGTGCTCGACGCCACTGATTGGTGTCGTGATTGTTGTGCTTTTATTCTTTTTAAATACAATTGCTCAGCTTTTTTTACTAGTTTTTCGGCATTTGCCACTCTAATATCTTCTGGTACTCGCTGACCATTAGTAAGATACCCTATTGGGAGGCGGTTTTGAATCGCAATACTAATAATTTCACCTAAACTCAATGACTCATCTAGCTTAGTAAAAATACACCCACTGAGCTGTACCTTTTTAAAGTGCCTTACTGTTTCTTGTAATACATTAATTTGTGCTGTTGCACTTAATACTAAATAACTACGTATATCCACACGCTGATTACGCATTAAGGTATTAAGTTGCTCAGTTAAACGTAAATCTCGCTGACTCATTCCTGCTGTATCAATTAAGACTAGACGTTTATTTCGTAAATGGTATAAAACTTCTGCTAATTCATTTGCATCTTTGACTTGTTTTACGCCACAGCCAATAATTCGACCATAAGTTGCTAGCTGCTCATAGGCACCAATACGGTAGGTATCAGTCGTAATAAGCGCAACTTTATCAGCACCGTACTTTTGCGCACCTAATGCTGCCAATTTTGCAACAGTGGTGGTTTTGCCTACCCCTGTTGGGCCTACTAATGCATAAACACCACCTTGGCGAAGTATTTCATTGTTAGTGGTTTGCATTTGGTCTTCAACCATATTCAATAAGGCTTTCCAACCTTGTTGGCGAGATACATCGTCGGGTACAAAGCATGCCATCTGCTCAGCAACGTCTTTATCTATCCCCATACCCACTAAACGGTCAATCATGCAGGCGCGGGTTGGATCACGACGCGCCATATCTTGTTGCATTAAACCTGATACTTGATGTTCTAGTAATTGACGAATTGCGTTCATTTCTTCGCGCATGGTGGTTATATCACTCGACTCGTTTTGCATCGTTTGCTGGCGCGGTGCACTCGGTGAGTCTAAATCGTCAAAGCCACTGTCTAAATCATCAAAACCTAAGCTATCAGCTTGGGTGCGAGGACGTGCTGGCGCACTTTGTTCACGTTCAAACATATTTTTAGGTCGAGATTGAACAGCTTCTTGTTCTTGGTAATGACCAGAGGTGTCAATTCCAGATTGTGAAAACATTGACGCAAGCTCTGCTGAACGAGGACGGGGAGATTGACGTTCTAATAAAGCTTGTAAACTGTCTGCTACCTTTGCTTGTGGCTTAGGTTGAGCGCGTTGAGGTTCTGGTTTTACAAAATTATGTGAACTCTCAGTATGCGCAAATGAAGCTCTTGCAACTGGTTGGCTTTGAGGCTGCTCTGGCGCTTTTGTCGCGGCTTTGTCGTAATCAACAGCAGCAACAATTTCAACGCCATTAGCTAGTTTCTTATTTGACATAATAACCGCATCAACACCAAGCTCTTCTTTTACTTCTTTTAGTGCGGTGCGCATGTCTTTAGCAAAAAAACGTTTAATTTTCATAATTCAAACCCCTTTAAAATCTTATTGTTGGCCTACAGAGCTGACAATCTTGATCTGTCTTTCATCTGGTATCTCTTGATAAGACATCACTCTCAATCCTGGAATGGTGTATTTAACAAATCGAGATAACACAGTGCGCAACATTCCTGACGTTAGCAATATTGAAGGTTCACCGGCCATTTCTTGATTTTGATGCGCTTCATTCAATGATGTTTGAAGTCTATCAGCAAGTCCTGGTTCTATTCCGGCACCCTCATCACCTGCATTTTGAAGTGACTGATGCAACATCTGTTCCAACTCAGGCGCCAAGGTTATGACAGGGATTTCAGAAGACATACCAACAGCATCTTGAACGATTAATCTACGCAACGATATTCTCACTGCAGCCGTTAATACATCAGGGTCTTGGCTACGAGGGCCATATTCAACAAGGGTTTGAACAATTGAGCGCATATCACGTATTGCTACCCCTTCATTTAACAAGTTTTGTAGCACTTTAACGATAGTGGTTAGCGGTAATACCTCAGGTACTAGCCCTTCAACTAAGCGAGGATGGCTCTTACCTAACATATCTAATAAGTTTTGTACTTCTTCATGGCCGAGTAATAAAGCGGCACTATTAGTCAGTAACTGGCTAATATGAGTGGCTACAACAGTTGCTGAATCAACTACGGTATAACCTAAAGATTGCGCTTCATCTTTTTGATCTGGTTTTATCCATACCGCATCTAAACCAAATGCAGGGTCTTTGGTTTCAATGCCTTTTAGCGGACCAAATACTTGGCCTGGGTTAATTGCCAATTCATCACCGTGTTTAAGCTCTCCCTCACCACTTGATACGCCCATCATGGTGATGCGATACGCATTTGGGTCGAGCTCTAGATTATCGCGTATATGCACAGGCGGCACTAAAAAGCCCAGCTCTTGAGATAGTTTTTTACGCACCCCTTTAATGCGGTTTAATAGCTCACCACCTTGTGACTGATCAACCAGAGGAATTAAGCGATAACCTACTTCTAAGCCAATAACATCAACTTGTTGTACATCATCCCAGCCCAGCTCTTTTTGCTCTTGTTTAGCTGCAATCCCAGTGCCTGAAGCTGCATTTTCAGCTTCTTCGGCTTCAGCAGCCGCTAATTTAAGTTTATTTTGTTGGGTATAGTATGCAAGGTAGCCTAAAAGCGCCCCTAAGCTTAAAAATGCAAGGTGCGGCATACCGGGTACTAAGCCCATAGTTATGAGGATACCAGAGGCAATAAATAACGACTTTTCGTTACCTAATTGCTTCTTAAACTGATCGCCCATGTTGTGCGATTCATTTTGACGGGTTACAACAATTGCAGTACCAATTGAAAGTAGTAATGAAGGTAATTGCGCGACTAAGCCATCACCAATGGTCAATAGTGTGTACACTTCCATAGCGCGTGAAAAACTTAAATCATGTTGGATCATGCCAACAAATAAGCCACCCACAATATTGATCACTAAAATGACTATGCCAGCAATAGCATCGCCTTTTACAAATTTACTAGCACCATCCATAGAACCATAAAAGTCAGCTTCACGAGTTACTTCCTCACGACGTTCTCTGGCTTGCTCGGCACTGATAAAACCGGCATTCATATCTGCATCTATGGCCATTTGCTTACCTGGCATAGCATCTAGAGTAAAACGCGCTGATACTTCTGAAATACGACCAGCACCTTTGGTGATTACCACAAAGTTAATGATGATCAGAATTAAAAACACCACCAAGCCCACGGCGTAGTTACCACCGATTACCACTGAACCAAATGCTTCAATGACTTTACCAGCAGCATCCCCACCGTTATGACCCTCAAGCAGTACCACCCGGGTACTGGCCACATTGAGTGCTAAGCGCATTATGGTTGCAATTAACAGCACGGCTGGGAACATACCAAACTCAAGCGGTTTCATGGTGTATACAGTGACCAGTAATACAACTAACGCAAGCGCGATATTAAACGAAAATAATATATCAAGCAGGAATGGAGGCAGTGGTAAAATAACCATACCCAGCGCAGCCAACACCAAAAGCGGTGTACCAACGCCCTTCGCATATTCTTTTTTATCTTTATTAAGTTGTTGTAATACCGCTTTAAATTCCATAACTCTACAATTTCAAAAAATTGACACTACGCTGAAATTGCAATAACTATTCCAAGTTAGTTGGTTAGCAGTTAATACTTAAATTCATCGGGGATAGGCAGCTTTTTATTAAGGGCAACAGGGCGTTTTCCGCGGCCTTTTTTAAACCGTTTAAGCTGAAACACATAAGCAAGCACTTGAGCAACCGCAGTAAATAGCTGATCGGGGATTTGCTCACCCACTTCTGCAGTATGATAAAGCGCTCGGGTTAAAGTTGGAGACTCAACAATAGGCACTTCATTACCCAATGCAATTTTACGAATTTGCATGGCGAGCTCATCCACACCTTTGGCTAATACAATAGGCGCGCCTGCTCGCTCTGTATCGTATTTTAAAGCTACGGAATAGTGAGTAGGGTTGGTAACAATAACATCGGCGTCTGGCACATCCTGCATCATTCTCTTTTGCGACATTTGACGTTGGGTTTGCCTTATGCGCGCTTTAATCTGCGGATCACCTTCTGAGTTTTTATATTCGTCTTTTACCTCTTGCATAGTCATTTTAAGCTGTTTGTTATGGCTATAACTTTGAAAAGGCGCATCAATAGCAGCAATAATAATTAAGGTGCAAGACATGGCTAAAAACATCCACGCTAAAATTTCCAAAGCATGAACAATATTGCCAGGCGCACTTTCTATACTTAAATGTAAGATTTCATCAAAAAACGTATTAATTAAAAAAATAGCAAATGCGGCCACCAAGCCAAACTTTAATAATGACTTAAGCAATTCTATAGCCGCTTGTGGACCAAACATGCGGGTAAAGCCTTTCATTGGCGACATTTTACTGGCTTTGGGCGCAGCTGCTTGCCAACTAAAATTAAAGCCGCCAAGCATGGTATTACCGATAAATGCAGCCAATACAATAATGAGTACAAACATCGACATAGGAAATAACAGTACGTCGGCCACCTCTCCCCATACGGCAAACATTTTGGTGGTGTCGTAGGTTTCATTGCGGTTAAGACTCAGCATTCTTCCCATAATGCGGTACAAGCCTTTGCCAATTTCAGGCCCATACATTAATAAGGAAATAGCAGAAAAAATAAGCACAAACATGGTACCTAACTCTTTAGAACGCGCTATTTGGCCTTTCTTTTTAGCATCATCAACTTTTTTTGGGGTGGGTTCTTCGGTTTTTTCTTGTCCGGAATCTTCAGCCATTACGCTCTCCTAAGGGGAACAACCAATTAGAGTACACATCAGCTCAACCATTTTTAGCCATTGGAACTCAAACTGAGTGACAAAGTTACCGAGCGTTGCCCAAATAATAACGAGCCCTGCCACTAAGGTAAACGGGAAGCCTATCGAGAAAATATTTAACTGCGGTGCAGCACGGGTCATAATACCAAATGCCATATTAATAACCAGCATGGCGGTTAATGGTGCTAATGACAGCACTAATGCAGTGGTAAACATCCAACCACCCCATGTCACTATGTCCCAGTAATGATCAACCGCCCACCAATTACCATCAATTGGCAATACCTGAAAACTATGCACCACCATTTGAATCATCATTAAGTGGCCATTAAATACAAAAAATAACAAGGTAGCTAAAATGAGGTAGAACTGCCCTACAGCAGGCACACTCATTCCATTTGAGGGGTCAACAACAGACGCAAAACCTAAACCGGTTTGCATAGCAAGAATTTGCCCTGCTAATACAAACGTATTGAGCAATAGTGTAGATGCAAAACCAATCGCGACACCAATCAGCATTTGTTGTAGTACCACTAAAATCATTTCAAAAGAAAATAAATTAGTAAACGTAGCAGGAGGTAAAACAGGCACTACTAAAAATGTGACTACCACAGCTAAGCCCATTTTAATTCGAGAGGGTACATTTTTGGCGCCAATACCCGCCATGATCATGATCATTGAGCTTATGCGGACCAAAGGCAGTAAAAAATCACTTAGCCATTGAATAACAACGGAAAATGGAAACTCCATCGTTAACCTGCTATTTCGGGTATAAGAAGTACTAAGCGATTAAAAAAGTCCATCAGCTCTTGAGTAAACCAATGTCCACCCACAATTAATGCACCAATGGTAATTAATAAACGCGGTAAAAAGCTCAGTGTTTGTTCGTTAATTGAGGTTGCCGCCTGAAATACTGCCACTACTAAACCAATAATTAAACCAGGGACCACAATAGCAGACACCAGCTTAATCACTAAAAACAGGGCTCCACTTAAAATATCAACAAATACTTCAGGTTCCATGGGCGACTCCTAGTGTGATTGGTTCAATTTATAAAGCACTGCTATGTGCCTAAACCAAAGCTTTTAGCGAGCGTACCCATCACCAAGCTCCAACCATCAACCAATACAAACAACATAATCTTAAACGGTAGCGATACAATCATGGGGGATAGCATCATCATACCCATGGCCATCAACACCGATGCAACCACCAAATCGACAATCAAAAAGGGAATGAAGAACATAAACCCAATAATAAAGGCCGTTTGTAGCTCACTGGTTACAAACGCCGGAATAAGAACAATCATTGGCGTTGCTTCAGGTGAATCAAGCTGATCGTACCCAGCTATTTTTGCAAAGGTTTCTAAATCTTTTAGTCGTACTTGAGAAAGCATAAAGGCTTTCATTGGCTCTTTGGCTAAATCGAGTGCCTCTAGTGATGTTACCTGCTCACTTAAGTACGGTTCGATTGCACGTTCGTTTATTTGCTCATAAATAGGCGCCATAATAAAAATACTTAAAAACAGCGACATACCTAATAAAACTTGATTCGAAGGGGTTTGCTGTAAGCCAATCGCTTGGCGCAAAATAGCCAATACAACAATAATTCGAGTGAACGAGGTCATCATGATAATGGCCGCTGGAATAAAGCTCATTGCCGTCATGATCGCTAATACTTGAAGCGTCACTGAGTAATCTTGTGTGCCGTCAGCATTAGTGGTTATGGTTAGCGCATCAATTCCCTCTGCATTAACACCAGGAATGAACACGATGGCAAGAATGATAAGCAGCCATTTAGTCATAATATTAATTCTTTTTATTTTGATTAAGTTGCGGATTCAACATTTTGCCAAAACGCTTCGCTAATTCTGGTAACTCTTTTTCCGTTAAAGGAGTTTCTAGCTTATGTAAATAATTAATGCTGTGCGGGGTCACCCCTAATAGGTGCTGAGCGTTATCTATTTCAACAACCATTAATCGCTCGCGTGATCCTAGAGGAAGACTACGGATCACTTTAAACTCATCGTTGTTGGTTAAATTTGGATTGAGCTTTTTAACAAAAAAAGCCAACACTAAAATTAACACCACTACCACAGCTAACGACATCACCATTGAAATAATGTCTGTGGTGGGTGTTGCAGCATCGGTAGCTGCAAACACTGAATTGCTTAAACCAAGTAATGCTATCATCGTAATTTTTTGATCCGTTCAACCTGACTAATTACATCTGTTAAGCGAATACCAAACTTATCGTTCACCACAACCACTTCACCATGTGCTATCAATGTACCATTAACTAATACATCAAGCGGCTCACCAGCAACCCTATCAAGCTCAACAACTGAGCCTTGGTTAAGTTGTAGTAAATTACGAATATTAATTTTAGAACGCCCTACTTCCATCGAAATAGTAACGGGAATATCTAAAATAGTGTCGAGTTTACGTTTTTCTTCACCGCTGAGCTCATGTTTTGAATCATCCAGCTCATCAAGTTCGGTTACTTTAACCTCTGCACTATCATCAGTTCCCTCAGCCTCAGCAAGTGCTGCTGCCCATTCGTCCATTGTATCTTGATCATCGCTCATACTTTTAACCTTTTAATCAATTACCAGTCTAAGTCTACACCGTTTGAAAGGTGTAAATCATCTTCTAGTTCTGCTAATTCTGCATCTGAATCAATTTTTTTGCCGCCTTTGGTAAAGACATGCAGCTCAGATTTAACTGAATCAGGGCGTTTAATTTTTTCACTTATTTGTAGCGCAACGTTATCGCGTGAACGACCCATTTTAGCTCTAAATGTAGGTAACTCTTCCACAAACACAGTAATATGCTCTGGCATTTCAACAGGAATAATATCCCCAGCCTTAAGCTCCATAATTTGTTTTAAGCTTAAATCAACTTCAAGTAGCTGAGTCGATAAGTCGACTTCTACATCCATTATTTCGTCACGAAGCGCCTTACTCCAGCGTAAATCAGTATCTTCAGTATCAGACTGAACACCTGCATCCAGTAGCTCTCGAATAGGTTCGAGCATTGAATACGGCAGCGCAATATGAAAGTCACCACCACCGCCATCAAGTTCAATGTGAAAAGAGCTTATAACCACCACTTCGGTTGGACTAACAATGTTAGCCATGGCGGGGTTCACCTCAGAATCAAGATACTCGAACGACACATCCATCACAGGTGCCCATGCCTCTTTGTAATCTTCAAAGATTATTTTTAGTAGCATTTGCACGATTCGGCGTTCTGTTGGGGTAAATTCACGCCCTTCAATTTTGGCATGATAGCGGCCATCGCCACCAAAGAAGTTGTCTACCAATATAAAAACTAAGCGCGCCTCCATAGTAATTAGGCCGGTGCCTTTTAGTGGACGAAAACGCACCATGTTCAAACTAGTTGGTACAAATAAGGTGTGAATATACTCACCAAACTTGATCATTTGCACGCCGTTAATTGACACCTCTGCGGTGCGGCGCATCATGTTAAATAAGCTAATTCGCATATGACGCGCAAATCGCTCATTAACAATTTCAAGTGTCGGCATGCGACCACGTACGATACGATCTTGCGAAGAGAAGTCATATTGAAGTGTACTTCCATCACCTTCGTCACCGTCGTGTATATCTTCCTCTTCGACCTCATCAACACCGTGTAATAGCGCATCAATTTCGTCTTGGGATAATAAATCGCTCACACTGACCCCTTATTGCATTACAAAGCCGGTAAACAGTACCCGCTCAATTACTTTACTTCCTTCCACATCCATCATAGCTGCTTGCACTTTATCAAGCGCAGTAAAGCGCAGTGTTTCCTTACCAACACTGCTACTTAACTCATCAGCTGTGGTCATAGAAAATACATTTAACAACGTACCTTCTATAAGAGGAATATGCTTTTTAGCTATTTCTTCATTGCCATCCCCGCGCACCAGTAATTGCACTTTAATTTGCACAATTCTATCGCGACTTGCCCCAGGGACATTAAATACAAAAGGTCTTGGCATTGAAATATATAAGGCTGTGCCTATTGTTGCTGAAGAGCTTGATGATGCAGCAGCTAATTCACCACTGGCACTATCATCTGTTAGAGTTTCTAAGGCCTCATCATCCCCCGATAGTAAAAAGTAACCAGCTACACCGCCAACAATTACCAATACAGCAGCTATAATTATAATGAGTTTGCTTTTATTTTTACTGACTTCTTCTATTTCTAAATTAGTATCTTCAGCCATTGTATTTCCTTTATTCGCAAAGGTATTTGCTTGTTTTAACTATTATAATAGCAGGACTTAGGCATAGTAATCTATTGATGATGACGTTTGTTGTCCAGAACTGTCTGTTTGCATATCTGATTGCTCACTATTTGTCTCATCTGAAGAGCGATTATTAGCCATTTGACCTTGTGCCTGACCTTCTTGTTGCTCGTTTTGTTCTGCCGATGAATCGCCATAAGAAATACTGCTTTCACCTAGTTCTAAACCCTGTTGCATTAATAATTCTCTAAGCCTAGGTAATGACTGCTCCAGCGCTTCTTTGGCTTGCTGATTTTGCACTACAAAGTTTATTTGTGCTTGTTCCGCGTCACTTCGAATGCGAATTTGCATACTGCCCATCTCAGGTGGATCTAAACGAATTTCAGCTTCTTTATTATTAATGCTTAACATTGAGGTAACGCGCTCTTGTAGCATTTTTGCAGCATCACTTTTAATAATATTTAACGCCTGTAAGGTAGCAGGATCAATGCTTACCTGTTTAGCTTGTGCAGTACTTTGCAACTGCCCGGCCTGTAAACTTTGCGCTTCAATAATAGCTTGCTCGTAGCCTAAAGTATCGTATTTAGCGAGCGTATTAAGCGACGATTTATCAAATATATTAATGATTTGAGAAAAAACCTGTGCAGCACGCGGTGGCATTTGTTCTGCGTTAGTGGCACGCATACTCTCTTTTTGTAACGCATCGAGCTGCTTAGCAAGCTCCTCAGGTGTTTCGGCTACCGATTTTGAACCCTCTGGTTTTAGCTCAGGTTTTACATTAGCTGATTCAGTACCTTGTTGTGTTTTAGGTGTAACAACTGGTGTCAAAGTATTATTGGCAAACAATGGCTTATCTTTGGCACTAAACAAAGTATCTGCGTTAATAGCAGTTTCTAAATCACTGATAACTCCTTTTAAAGAGGTCAGTTCTTTAGTAGATAGAGACTCGCTTTTAATGTATCCCTGCAATTGATTGAGCAATGCCTGTTTCTCTGGGGTAGTTAGCGTACTTATTTGTGCATTAATGACCTGCTGAGGTGTTTGCGGCTTCTCACTTTCACTCACATACTTACTGAGTAATTGCTTTAAATCCGCTAGGTTATCTTTATTAATTGGCTTGCTCATCGCATTAAGCTCAGTGGCTAATTCACCTTGCTGAGCAGGTGTTAAATTTGCCAATAATTTATCTGCTTTAATGGCATTATCATCTTTTGATAACAGCGCCAAAATTGATGAGTCTAATGATGATTTTACGGTTGTGGTATCAGTCGGCTTATCGGCCACCTTATCTGTTGCTAATTGGCTTGAAACAACATCGCCTTTTTGACTCGCATTAACAGCTGCTAGCGCTTTTGTGTCAAGCAGTGTCGGCTCACCTTCGCCTTTTCCTGCTAAATTAGCACCTTGTACATTTTGTGTTTGTGGAATGATTTCATCATCCATAACGGCATCACTTGGCATAGTAATAATAGGTGCCAGCTTATTTTCAGGCTTAGCGTTTATTTTAACAGCGTCTTTGTCTATTAACTGCGCACCACCATGGGGGTTATTTTTTACTGAGGTATCGATGACTTGTGCCGCATTAATTTGCGCCAGCATATCTTCACCGCTCAAAGGCTTTTCTTCGCTACTTTGCTCTTTTAGATCGGATTGTTCATCTGCTGATTGTTTGTTTGGCGCTTTAGCTTGCGTACTGTGTGTTTCAGAAGCTTGGTTAGCAAGGGCTAATTGATCAAAAAAGCCAGCATCATTACTGCTATCTAGCTTTGTTTTATCACTGTCTTTTTTAACTAAGTATGAGTCTTGCTCAGATACCGCTAACATTGAAATATCATTTATCGCCATAAATCACCTAATAAAAGCGGCAACAGCCCACCGCACAATCCTAAAAATCATTGCTCTTGTAGAATCTAAGCAATTAGCATGCCTACCTTATAGTGCTTTATGCCTTTGATAAAACTGATTAGAGGAAAATTCATCGAGCATTTTTTGCTCACTTTTAGCGGCCAACATATCCGCTTTTATCTGTTGTTTTTCAATTAACTTAGCAACCGCTTTCGCTTTTACTTGTTGCTTTAACCACAAGGTTTTACGCTGGCTAACCACCTGCTTTGCAGTGTTAACAGTGCTTGCTTGTTGACGTATCGCTTCTTCAATCTTAGCAATGAATGCATGATACTGACTAAATCCGGCACTTGATAAACCCGACTGCCCCTTAATATGAAGTTGCTGCGTGTATTCAAGTCGAAAGTCATTTAAGCCCTGCAGCTTTTGCTGATTTACTTGCAAATTTTGATTAGCTTGCAAGTAGCTCATGCGCAACGTTTCTTCTTTTTCGTTTTCAAGCCTGAGCAACAAATGCAGTTTATTTTTTGCCATTATGCTTGTCCTAATAATTGCGCGAGCCCTTGAAGGCCATCATCATAGCTAATCACATCACGCATCCCTTGTTGTAAAAATGCGTTCACTCTTGGCATCATGTTTATTGCCTGATCGAGCATTTGATCACTGCCTTTTTGATAAGCGCCCAAGGTGATCATGTCTTTGTTCTGTTGATACATTGAATACACTTGCTTAAGCACCCGAGCTTGTTGCATGTGCGATTCAGACACCACTTGAGGCATAACTCGAGAAATCGATTTTTCTATGTCAATGGCAGGATAATGGCCGCTGTCGGCTAAATCACGAGATAAAACAATATGTCCGTCAAGTATGGCACGTGCAGCATCAGCAATCGGGTCTTGCATGTCATCGCCTTCACTCAGTACGGTAAAAAAGGCAGTAATAGAGCCTTGCCCTTCCCCGCCATTACCCGCTCTTTCCACCAGCGCAGGTAATTTAGCAAATACTGAAGGTGGGTAACCTTTTGTTGCAGGGGGCTCACCGACGGCAAGGGCGATTTCACGCTGTGCCATAGCATAACGCGTCACCGAGTCGAGTAATAACAATACGTTTAAACCTTGATCTCGAAAATACTCTGCAATGGTTACCGCACTTTCGCAGCCTTTTAATCGCATTAATGGTGAGGCATCAGCGGGGGCTGCAACAACAACTGAACGTTTACGCCCTTCAACACCCAGTATTTCTTCAATAAATTCTTTTACTTCTCGACCACGCTCACCGACTAAACCCACTACAATCACATCGGCTTCACTGCCTCGGGTCATCATGCCTAATAATACTGATTTACCCACACCAGAGCCTGCAAATAAGCCCATGCGCTGGCCTTGGCCGACAGTAATCACCGAGTTAATAGCACGTACCCCCACATCCATAGGCTTACTAATGGGGCGTCTTGCAAGAGGGTTTATTGCATTTTGAGCAAATTTGAGTGTATGTTCTGCATTAATTTTACCTAAGCCATCTAAAGGTCTGCCTAAGCCGTCTACCACTCGACCAAGTAAGCTCATGCCAACAGGCAAACCTGTGTCATTAACTTGGGGGATAACTCGCGCACCAGGAAGTACGCCTGAAATGTGGTCGTTAGGCATTAAATACAAAGTTTGATCGTTAAATCCAACAATTTCAGCGTCAACAAAGCCGTTCATTGTTTCAATTTTACATTGGCTGCCTACCGGAGCGCGCAAACCTTTGGCTTCCAGTGTTAAACCAACCACACGCGTTAAAACTCCCGCGACTGCAGGCGCTGGAATTTTAATATGTCGTTGGTATTGAGATAAGCGTTCGCTTAATGAAGTATCGCTCACAGACATGACACGCCAATAAAAAAGTTAGATACCACTATTATGCAAAAAGCTATCCAACGTTTCTTTGACACGGGTTTTCAAGGTCATATCTAAAGATGATAACGTTGTTTTAACTTCACAACCGCCCCGCTCTAGAGTGGGTTCTGCAATTAATTGCCAATGATTATCTTCAATAGCTTGTTCACCATAACTGGCTTTTATCAGCGTTAAGTCATCTGGATGAAGATGAATTCGAACTTTTTCTTGTTCTGCATTAAGTGCATCAATGCTTTTTTTCAAAGTATGTAAAATAATATCAGGTGATGTTTTTACTTCTTGATAAATAATCGCTTCACTGAGCATAGTGGCTAGCTGTACCAGCTGTTTTTCTGCTTGCTCGTCCACTTTTTTAAGCGGGTCGCTTAAACTATCTAGTAAGCCACGCAGGCTGGTCAACTGCTCATCAATTAAGGGTTTAACGTCTTCTTGGCCTTGTGTTTTACCCAGCTCTACACCTTCTTTGTAACCCGCCTCTTTACCCTCGGTTACGCCTTTGTCAAAGCCATCTATATAGCCTTGTTCGTGCCCTTGTTTAAGGCCTTCTTCGTAGGCATCTTGGCGAATACGCTCCAGCTCTACCATAGTTAATGAAGGCAGCTCTGGTTCTTCCGGTTCTTCTACTTGTTCTTTTGCTATTTCTTTACGGTATAGCTCGGCTAAGGGTGTGCCATAAGCCGTAGAGCGATTGCCAAAACTTCGCTCATCTGGCGCAACGTCAGGAATTGGCCAATTTTTTAATAGCTCATCAGCTTCATCTGCCTGTAACGGGCGACCCTTAGAGTTACTCATAGATTACAAGAACTCCTCACCACCGCCACCACCAAGCATAATTTCACCTGAATCTGACAGACGACGTGCTGTTGAGAGTATTTCTTTTTGCGCTGCCTCTACTTCGCTAATACGCACTGGTGCCATAGCCTCTAAGTCATCAGCAAGCATTTCAGCGGCACGTTTAGACATGTTACCCAAAATCTTCTCTTTAAGCGCTTCGTCAGTGCCTTTAATGGCTTTCATCAGTACATCTTGCGGCACTTCGCGTAAAATTGCTTGAATACCTCTGTCTTCTACATCCATTAAGTTTTCGAAAACAAACATTAAGTCTTGAATTTGTTGTGACATTTCTTCGTCATGCTCACGGATAGAATCCATTAACTGCCCTTCAACATTGGTATCGAGGTAGTTCATAATATCTGCAGCCGCTTTTAAGCCACCCATTTTCGCAGCTTGTGCGCCTGCTTGACCAGCAAATTGTTTTTCCATAATTTCGTTTAATTCTTGTAAAGCCGCTGGTTGTACTTCTTCTAAATTGGCAATACGCATGGTTAAATCTAGGCGCACTTTTTCAGGAAATTGCGCTAAAATTTCAGCTGATTGTTCCGGCTCTAAATAAGAAAGCACAATTGTTTGAATTTGCGGATGCTCATTACGAATAATGTTAGCTACCTGCTTTGAGTCCATCCATTTTAATGAATCAAGCCCTTTAGCGCCTGAGCCCATAACAATTTGGTCTATTAAGCTGGCGGCTTTATCTTCACCTAATGCAGCTGTAAGTGCCTTTTTGATAAAATCTTCAGACTGAAAACCTATCGTACTAAAACTTTGAATTTGTTCGATAAACAAATTATGAACTGCGCTAATTTTAGCTTGCGACAAATCATCGATTGCCGCCATAGCCATACCTACCTTTTGCACTTGTTTTGGCTCTAAGTGTTTAAGGATTTGCGCTGCATCTTCTTCAGATAAGCTCAGCAATAATATCGCCGCTTTATCTACACCATCGAGCTTATCAACATCAAACGTCGGTGGTAGTTGTTTTTGTTCTTGATCAGTCATCTTCTGTTAACCACGCTTTAACTACTTGTGATGATAGTTCTGGTTCATTGGCTACAAGGGCACGAACCGCTTTCAATAAGTCTTCGTCGCCATGTAAGTCTGGTAAGCGTAGTGTACCATCGCTTGAGAAGCCAACTGAAGCAGAATCAAAGTCATTATTTAGCATATCTAATGTGCTGTCACCAAGGTCAACACCTGAACTAAGAGAGTCTTCATCATATTCTTCAAGTGTATTATCTGGGTAAATTAAGCGTTTAAGCATAGGTTTAACAACAGCTAATATCAGTACAATAATAACCAGCGCACCTAATACTAAGCGCATCATTTTCATAAACCAGTCTTGTTCCCATAAAGGCAATTCAAAATCAAGCGCTGAGTCTTCACGAACGAATGGCACGGTTACTACTTCAAGAGCATCGCCACGTTGCATATCAAAGCCTACGCCACCTTGTAACAAGCGACGAATATTTGACAAAGCTTCTACCGAGCGTGGTGTCATGGTTGTTTCACCATTTTCACCCACCGTAGGTAAGTAATCGACCGCCACGGACACACTTATTCTGCGGATCACACCGGTTTGCTGACGCTTATGTGAAATAGTGGTATCGAGTTCATAGTTACGAGTGGCTTCTTTGTGAGTTCTACTCGGTGAGGTTGCAGTGCCTGCACCGCCCGCCATCGCATCTTCAGGAATAGTTGAGTTAACTGGTGGCTGATTAGTCAGCGCGCCTGGAATACCAACCGCTAGGCCACCAATATTATTTTCTTCAAAGGTCGTTTCACTTCTTACCGCAGGTAAATCTGGGTTGTAACGTTTTTGTGTTTCTTCTACCGCACTAAAGTCCATACTTAAATCTACTTGTGCGGTGTAATTACCTAATCCAACCACGGGGATCAAAATACTGTCGATTTTTTCTAGGTATTCTTGCTCACGTTTACGTTCTATATCGTATTCTTTACGCGAGCGTGCAGCTAAAGAGGTTTGCGAGCCTGAATTTAATAAACGACCATTTTGATCGGTCACAGTAACGCGCGAAGGCTCAAGCCCTTGTACCGCTGAAGCTATCATATCAACAACCGAGTCAACTTCTTCGCCATCTAGAGAGCGACCGCGTTTAAGAGTAAGTACAACAGTCGCAGAGGGTTTTTTCTCTCTACGGGCAAATACATTTTCTTTGGGAATAGCTAACAATACTTTGGCGCGAGTAACATTATTTAGCTCTTCTATAGTACGGGCAAGTTGTTGCTCACGGCCATGTTTAAGGCGCTCACGTTCTAAACGTTGGCTTACCCCAAACCCCATGTCTTGCATAATAATGTCGCTACCTGATGTAGGCCCTTGATCTAAACCTTCACGGGTCATCAATAACTTGATATTTTGATATTCAGTTTCATCCACCGAGACCACATTGCCATCAAGTTGGTAGTCAATTTTTTGTGCATCTAAAAAGTCGAGTGTTTCTATTAACTCTTCAGTTTGCATTTTACCTAAAGGGCGCATATCTGGCTGACGAGCCCAAATAATAACGAAAATAGCAATGGCTAAACAAATAGCTAATGCAACAATCAGGGTAATTTGACGTAAAACATCAACACCGCCAAGGGCACTGAAATAGCCTGATTTTTGCTCTTGTTGATCTTCGTTTTCACTTTGCTCCATCATGCCATCAGCAAGTGCCAGATCTGTAGATTGATTAGATTGCGCCACAATAATTCTCCACTACCTAATTAAACAGGCATGTTCATAATTTCTTTATAAGACTCAACAAGCTTATTACGAACCTGTACCGTAGCTTCAAATGCCACAGAAGACTTTTGCGAAGCAATCATAGCCTCGGCAAGTGACACGCTTCTGTCGCCATTCTCTACCGCTTTTACTTTTTGCCCTGCGTCTTGCTGAAGTTCATGCACTGTATTAAGGGCATTACTCAACATGTCACCAAACTGTGCTGTAGAGGTTGATTGCACTTGCGTTGGCAAGTTATTAACTTGATTACTACGTGTGGCTTCTGCAGCCATTGATTGCATTTCTTGAAATAAAGCACTGTTTTGAATTTTCATAATTGTCTCTGATAATGCAGTAAACTCTTAAAGAGAATAAAGCACAAAACATGCCAAAAATTAAAATCAATTAAAACAACGCTTTAAGTAAAATAATTAAGCAGTCAGAGTTTTGACAGCCCTAAATTCAAGTGATTGAACTTAGGGCTTATGGGGGTTATGCTGGGAGGGAAATACCTAAATCACGCATTTGTGCTAATTTGTAGCGTAAAGTACGCGGGCTAATACCTAAGGTTTCGGCGACCTCTTTACGTTTTCCTTGGCAGCGTGCCAAGGTTTCTAAAATAATACGATGTTCTTTATCTTTAAGCTCATCTTTGTAACTACCAGTATCGACGGCTAACAAATCATTTTTTTGCTCATCTGCAGGCGCTGCTTTTTCATCATAATAAGCGTTACTGAGACTACTTTTTACAGGCTCAATGTCAGCTTTAGTTTCTGCCACAAAATGCGTTGGAGCTAGATTTTCGATAAAAATAGCATGCTCATCAATACTATTCCCACTGCGTAAAATTAATGCTCGCTGAATAACGTTATCTAGTTCGCGTACGTTACCGGGCCAGCTATGGCTAAGCAGTTTTTGCTCTGCACTGCTATCTAAATACGCCATTGGCTCTTTGCTTTTACTTAAGTGACGTTCAATCAAATGTTTAGCCAACACTATAATGTCCCCTGGGCGCTCACACAGTGGTCGCCACAGCAGTGGGAAAACATTGAGTCGATAGTATAAATCTTCGCGGAACTGGTTTTCAGCAACCGCTTCTTTTAACTCTCGGTTACTTGTGGCAAGCACACGTACATCCAGTGCAATGGTTTTACGACCACCTAAACGCTCAACTTCACGCTCTTGTAGTACACGTAACAGCTTGGCTTGCAGGCCTAAATCCATTTCGGTGATTTCATCAAGTAAAATAGTACCGCCCTGTGCTTGTTCAAACTTACCAGGGCAAGCTTGAATAGCACCGGTAAACGCGCCTTTCTCATAACCAAATAAAGTGGCTTCGAGCATATTTTCAGGAATAGCAGCACAGTTAATCGCAACAAACGGTTCATTACAGCGTTTTGATTTGTCATGAATATAACGCGCCAGTACTTCTTTACCAGAGCCACTTGGCCCAAGCACCATCACACTGGCATCTGAACGAGCAACTTTATTAGCAAGTTCGAGTAATTGAATACTACTAGGATCGGCGACAATGGGCCCGTCTGTTTCTTTTTCTTTTTCTGGTAAGTAACGACTCACCATATTCAATAGCACTTCTGGTGCAAATGGCTTAGCCATATAATCAATCGCGCCTAAACGCATAGCCTCTACAGCATCATCAATAGTGGCGTAGGCCGTCATCATTAGTACGGGTAAATCAGGGTAATTTAATTTAATACTACGTAATAAATCCAAGCCGCTCATTGCGCCCATTTGTACATCACTGACCACCAATGAAAATGCTTCTTTTTTTAGTAGCACCATGGCTTGCTCGGCACTATTGGCGGCCATACAGGCTATACCTGACATTTCAAGCGTATCAATTAATGCTTCACGAAGTCCGGCGTCATCTTCTACAACTAAAATAGTGTTACTCATTGTGACTCCCCTAATTTAGATGTGACACTAATAGGTAGCAACATACTAAAAATTGCTCCCCCTTGTGGGTTGTTGTTTGCTTCAACACGTCCCTGATGTGCACTGGCCACTGAACTTACAACGGCAAGTCCTAAACCAGTACCTTGGCTTTTAGTGGTATAAAAGGGTTCAAATATTTTTTCGCTTTGCGCTAAGTCAATCCCAGGGCCATTATCACTAACACTAATGCGGACATAATCAGGGTCTTGCGTATCACGCAAAGCACTAAGATGTACTTGTGCACCACTGCCAATGACTTGAATACTATTATGAATTAGGTTTTGAATTGCGCTTGCCAATGCTGTTTTGTTACCCATAATTTCAATATCGGGTTCAGGTAAGCTCACATTTAATTCGCTATCATTGAGCGCTACCATAGCATCGGCACCGGCTTTAACTTCACTTAGTAGCTGTTGCATCGACACTTGCTCAACAACTTGCTGATCACCACTTTTAGCAAATAACAGCATGTCGTTTACTTGGGTTTCTAAATCTTTTAAACGTGACATTAATTTAGTATGAAAACTGCCGCGAGAAGCTTCGGGTAAGCGTTTTGAGCCTAAATTTGCAGCATACAACATAGCCGCTGATAACGGTGTGCGTACTTGATGAGCCAAAGACGCCACCATTTTACCTAAGGCACTTAAACGCTGCATATGCGCGACTCGCTTTTGTAAGCGTCGGGTTTCGGTTAAATCGGTCATTAGTATAAGTTGCCCAGGCTCAGGCGCGAGTGCAGTAATATCGAGCTTTATTAAGCGTCCATCTTTTAACGACACTTCATGACCATCATCTTGATGAGGACGAAATGAGCGCTGAATAACGCTAAACCACTTCTCTCCTTCTAATGGCTCGCCGAGCATATCGATAGCTATTTGGTTTGCCTTAGCGATCATTCCTTTACCATCAAGTACAATCACGCCCGCAGGCATGGTATCAACCAGATGAGAGAGCCAACTTGCTTGTTGACGCAAATCACTCAACTCACCAACATACTCCTCTTGCAGTAAACATGGGTTATACTGATTAGCAGAAATAAACTGAGGTTTTAGCACACTTGCAAGGGCCATAATCAACTCTCTAAAATAATGTAGATACACTGGATAATGCACAATATGTACCAAAATTATTTCCTTATAATATCAACAATTTAAACAGTTAAAATACGTGCCGTAAAAATGACGCGCTAAGGAATAAGCATGAAAGAGGAAGCTCAGTATCGCTGTCCATGGTTAGATACTTCAAAACCAGACTACGTGGATTACCATGACCATGAATGGGGCGTACCTGTGTATAACGATCACCTACTTTTTGAGTTTTTGACATTAGAATCGGCACAAGCGGGGCTCAGCTGGTACACCATATTAAAAAAGCGCGCTAATTATAAAAACGCCTTTGCCAACTTTGACGTAAATAAAGTAGCGGCCTTTACTGAACACGACATAGAAACATTAATGCAAAATGAGGGAATTGTTCGCAATCGCTTAAAAATAGCCGCAACAATTAATAATGCAAAGTGCTTCATTGCTATTCAAGAAGAGTTTGGCAGCTTTAGTGATTACCAGTGGCGGTTTGTTGGTAATAAACCTCAGGTAAACGATTTAGAGACGCTTGCGGATTACCCTGCAGTTACTGAGGCATCAACATTATTTGCAAAAGATTTAAAAAAGCGTGGCTTTAAATTTTTAGGCCCAACCACAGTGTATGCCTACATGCAGGCCTGTGGAATGGTTAACGATCATAGTAATAATTGCTTTAGAAAAGAAGAAGTTAAAAAGTTAGGGTTAAAGGTTAAAGGTTAAAGGTTAAAGGTTAAAGTAAGTAAGTAAGTAAGTAAGTAAGTAAGTAAGTAAGTAAGTAAGTAAGTAAGTAAGTAAGTAAG
>NZ_BADW01000068.1:0-7887 GCF_000241165.1 Pseudoalteromonas sp. BSi20439 | reverse complement strand
TTTTTTATGCGTTTTTATCTACTCGGCATTAACCATTTCTTCAAACTTCATACCGGTTAGCTTAGTCAGCACCTTAATTACATATATAAAAATACCAATAAGCATCAGCATAGAAGGAATGGCAATAACGGGATAACTTAATAGGGTCATTTCGCCAAGTTGTTCGTTAAATTCCACACTACCTGCGGGGCTAGTAACAATCCATTTAGCTAAGAGGTAATTCATAGTTGATGAAAACACAAAGGTCAGCGCTAATAAATAGTTAGCGTTAGTAATTTTTTGTTTAAAGCTTTGCGTATTGCCGCGTTCAGCAAGGGCATCGTAAATAGTGTCTAACTTGAATAAAAGTGAGTTTAATAAAAGTTTGGCTAGCAAGGGCTTACCAAAAAAGCCCGACATTAGCACTGTAAAACCAATAATTGCCGGTATAGCCGCTTCTTTAATTGCTAACCACTCAACGTTAAGCTCAAACAGCGCTATACCACCGGTAAGTAAAGTACTTAAAAAGCCCAAAAGTGAAATAAAGTTTAATGAGCCCGCTTTTATAAAATCATAAATACCATAACTAATAGGAAATATGAGCGCCACAATTAAGCCAACCACACTGCCTAAATATTCAGGGCCAGAGAACTTCATTAAAATGACTGAAGGAATGATGATATTAAATACTATTTCGATAAGCGGATTATTTTTTTTACGCTGCTTTGTGGCTTGATTATGACTGGTCATTGTTAATTCCAAAAAATATTACTGCTGCCATCACTTTCCTCCTGTGTGGAGTAAATAATGTTTTAAAGTGCCTTGAAACATAATACCTGCAATTAACCCGCTATTCTAGCGCAGCACTAAATCGTATTATTTTATTATGTGGAGCTTACACTGCAATGAAATAGGTATAAATTAAGCCGTTAAATTAAATCATCGGTCGTAATTTAGGTTCTCAAAGACTATATTTAACCTATAAAAAATAAATTAGCTTCAATCCATGCTCATTGCTCAGTATTTTTATAAACCATCCCTTTGGTTGCTTTTATTAATTGCTTGTTTTCATCAACCCGTAAATGCTAAACACATTATTGCTGTTGCAGAATTAAGTGGACTCTTTCAACATACAGCCAATAATGAAGAGCAAGGGGTTTATCATGCGTTGTTAACCAAAGCCCTTGAAGATACTGAGCTAAATAAAAAATATATTATTGAAATCATGCCAATGAAGCGTGCCAAACTGGAGTTTTTAAAAGATCGCGTTGCTTGCTATGCACCTGGAGAAGACACATTTGATGGTTCAGAAGGGATGGTCTTACCTAAAAACATTTTACGTAGCACACCTTTTAACAAAGCGCTGATCAAAGTGGTGTCTAATAGCCCAGAGCGAATTATTTCAAACGTAGGTCAAATTAATAACGACGATATTATTAGCATTGTTCGAGGCGTACCTAGTAGCCGTGAGTTAGATAGAATAAAAGAAAAAGCCAAAATAGTGATTGAAGTAAATAGTGAAATGGAAAGTTTACAACTCTTATTACTAGGGCGAGTCGACTTAATCTTAGCGTTTTACCCCGATATTAACTTTGCTTATAAAGAGCTAAATATACCAACCCACCTACCCTACAGTAATAACTACTCACCAGTACTCATTAACGATAATATTATTTGTCACCCAAGCTATAAAAAAGACTTCGAAAAAATAAATAAAAAATAGCTGAATACCTACAAAATGGTGAAATGAAAATACTGTTAAATGATTACTTCATGCGCTCATGATATTAATAATACATATTTACAGTTTACATATAGCTGGCCTATAAAAACTGATTTATACAGCTTGGAAATCATCGGCGCTTGCTCTAGTATCTAATTGTCTTAGCTCAATAATTTGCATTTTAATGAAATCATTTCCATCACTGTACTTTGCCAATTTATTTTTAATTATTGGTACCGGCTTACTTACAACCTATTTAGCCCTGTATTTAGGTAAGCAAGGCACGTCCACATTTTGGATAGGCTTAATGACCTCGTGTTATTACCTTGGCTTGTTGCTGGGCTCTAAACTTGGTTACCACCTAATAAAATCGGTAGGCCACATTAGAACCTTTGCCGCCAGTACCGCTGCTGTGACAGCCTGTGTGGCCGCCCACGGGGTAAGCGATAACCTATACATATGGCTTGCTTTAAGGCTGTTTGTTGGCTTAGGTATGATGTGTAATTACATGGTGCTAGAAAGCTGGCTAAACGAGCAATCAGCGCCTGAATCTCGCGGGCGAGTCTTCTCTTTTTATATGATCACCTCCTACCTAGGCATGATTTTAGGGCAACTAGCGCTCGCACAATTTCCTGAGCTAGGGTATGCGCCGCTATTTTTAGTGTGCATGGCGTTGGCTATCGGCATTATTCCAATTTCTATCACTCGCAGAATTCACCCAAAACCGTTAAAACCGATAAAAATGAGCCTATTTGATTACGCTAAAAAGGTGCCTCAGTCGCTTACTGCGGTACATTTCGCGGGCATTATTAATGGTAGTTTTTATGGTCTAGCGCCTATTTTTGCTAAGCTATCTGGCTTTGGCGCCGCTGAAATTGCTATTTTTATGTCGGTGACTATTTTTGCTGGCTTGTTAGCACAATGGCCTATGGGAATGCTCTCCGACCGTATTCGCCGCAGTGTGTTAATTCGTACTAATGCAGCAGCTATCGGAATTGTAAGTTTGGCATTGTTTTTATTACCTACCTCACAGCCTATTGCCTACATACTCACTTTTATATTTGGTTTGTTTGCCTTTACTTTATATCCGCTGTGTTCGGCACTGGCCAATTCGCGGGTTGAAGACGAAGAACGCGTAGGCGTATCATCTGCATTATTAGTCGCTTTTGGCGCTGGTGCTGCAATAGGCTCAACAGTTAACGCACAGCTTATGAGCTACTTTGGTCACCCAGCATTGTATGCGTCTATTTCACTATTAACCGTGGCTATGTACTTGCTACTGACCTTTATTAACTCAAAACAAAAAGTTGAACAGCCTGAACCCAGTGATTATGTGGTCGGTACGTCCGATGTTACCAACTCGCCACTGGCTGCGACTATGGATCCACGCATTGAAGAAACCACAGCACAAGATCAAATGCTGGTTGTAGATGAAGATGATGATGAATTTTTTGAGCATCCCCAAGGCAAGCTGTTTAAAGACCTGGAAAACGAGCAAAAAAATGCATAGCGCTTAGCTATGCATTTTAGTAACTCAATCGCGCTCATTATTGGGCGCGTATAAAAGCCGATTAACGCACTTGATGTAAAAAGTATAAGTACTTTTCATATTGGTCAATAATATCAGCAATTAACTGATTTTTACTGTAGCCACAAATATTGTATTGCTGAGAACCCTCTTGCAAGTACACCTCAATATAATACTGAGAAGTATGCTTAATATCGCTGCGCTCCCCCATAAAGGTAGGTATTGATGTTTCACGCGCCCAAGTTCCATAAATAAAGTCGGTTTCACTGCCATGCCCCACGACTAAAGCACAGTGAGTTTGCTCAACATCAACACGAGTTTCTAAGCCTTCATTTTTAAATACCTCAGCCACATCGCTCATGGCATCAATAATATTGGTATGCATAAATTCCAGCGCTTCTGTTTTTGTGGCATAGCAATTAAATGCGATAAATGCTGCTGCCAGCCCACATCTTGGATACGCGACAAACTGCTTGGTGTAGCCTGATTAAGGTGCTGAATATTATCGCGTTTAATCACTTCCACACGCAGTGATTTAAATAACCCATGGACTACCCGACTTACCGCCTACCGAAATAGTCCTGCACTTACAGCCGCAATTAAATGATGCATCTAAAAAGTTAGCCGACAAAATCAGAGAAAATATTAATAGTATTTAAGCAATAGAAGTTAGTACTCATTAACGCTTGTTAACATCTATTAACAATGAAAAGTAATAATAATTGCATATTTATCGCTTTTTGTTTATAAATGGGCACGGAACGGATTCTTGAATAATGTCATAAGCTTATCAGTGTAAATACATCTCCAAGTATTCGTTTAATTATTTATCCCCCCAACGAACATTGGAAAGTTTCATGTTAAAAAATAAAAAACATTTAGCAACAGCCCTTATTGCTGCTCTTGCAGCTGCCACTTTATCTGGTTGTGCAACTACTTCATCAAAAGCTATAGACACACCAACAGTCGCAACTTACAACACCACTTACTCTGGCACCAAGAGTAAATTAGTTGTGGGTCAGTTTGTAAATCGCTCAAGTTTTCAAAATGGTATATTTTCATCAGGCCAAGATCGCTTAGGTAGCCAAGCAAAAACAACCTTAATGAGCCACTTACAACAAACTAACCGTTTTAGTGTGCTGGATCGCGACAATATGCAAGCACTTGCAGAAGAAGCTAAATTAACAGGCGCAAAGCAAGTAATTAGCGGTGCAAAGTTTGTAGTAACTGGCGATGTAACTGAATTTGGCCGTAAAGCGATTGGCGACCGCCAATTATTCGGTTTACTAGGAAAAGGCAAATCACAAATTGCATACGCCAAAGTAACACTTAACATTGTTGATGTAACAACATCAGAAGTTATTTACTCAGTACAAGGTGCTGGCGAGTACAGCTTATCAGAGCGTGAAGTAGTTGGCTTTGGTAGCACAGCTTCATACGATGCAACATTAAACGGAAAAGTACTCGATTTAGCGATTCGTGAAGTGGTAAATAAACTAGTTACTGGTCTTGAATCGGGTCAATGGGGTAGTAAAGCATGAAAAAGCTAATCGCTACCGCTATAGTATGCGTCGCGCTTACTGGGTGTAATAACACCAAAGAACCTCTTTATTATTACGGTGACTATAACAGCGCCGTTTATGCTTATTTAAAAGCAGATGAAGTTTCGGTTGAAGAGCAAATAACTATTCTAGAGCAGGTTATTGCTGATGCAGCTAATAACAGTAAAGCAATAGCACCAGGATTACATGCTCATTTAGGTATGCTGTATTTTGATACAGGCAATGCTGTGCAAGGTATTGCTCATTTTGAAACAGAAAAACAATTATTTCCTGAATCAGTTCAGTACATCGACTTTCTTCTAAAATCGGCAAAGGGTGCTTAATATGCGTTATTTAAAGCTAATCTCTATCGCAACATTATTAACAGCACTCGCAGGCTGTGTATCACCGCCACCGAGCCATGATTACAGTGCATTTAGACAAGCAGATCCTCATTCAATTCTTGTGTTGCCTCCTTTAAACAACACACCAGAAGTCATCGCGCCTTATAGCGTAATGACACAAATGATGACTCCTATCGCTGAATCAGGTTTTTATGTATTTCCTGTTGCGGTTGTTGATCAAACCTTTAAAGGTAATGGTTTAACGGTTGCAAACGATATTCACCAAGTGCCCGTTAAAAAGCTACATGATATTTTTGGTGCTGATTCAGCCTTATATATCAACATTGAAGAATACGGTACTAGCTACGTCGTTATTTCAAGTGAAACAGCGGTCACTGTATCAGCAAAACTTGTTGATTTACGCACTGGCGAAGTCCTATGGCAGGATAAGGCAAGAGCATCGTCTGCTGAGCAACAAAACAACAACACGGGTGGTGGCTTAGTCGGAATGCTAGTTGTTGCAGCTATTAATCAAATTGCTGAAACAGTGAGTGATAAAGGCTTTGAAATTGCTGCAATTACTTCTAATCGTTTACTTTCATCAGATACATACAATGGCTTATTGTATGGCCCACGCTCGCCAAACTACGGCCAGCCCGCGCTAAGTGAAAAGAAACAGTAATTTTTAATTAAATATACAAAAGCCGAGTTAAATACTAACTCGGCTTTTTAATTAATTAAATTTTAAAACTATTTAACCCCTTTTCTATTTTTCAGCCGTTATAACTCTGAAACAACATAATAAGTTAATTTGGAGCGGCTTATGCACACACTTGAATTTCCTAAAAACCCCATGTTCAAAACATCAACAGCTGTTATTGGCGGTGCTGTGATGACCTTTATTGCATTTGCCTTTATGCAATACTTAATTAGTGGCGAACAAAGAGCACCTATAAAATTGGGTGATGATATTACTGTTGAGATTTTTCAAGCACCAGAAGATAAACAAACCACGCATATAAAAAGAATACCGCCACCACCCACACCTAAAGTGCCGCCTAAAGCACCACCACGTGTAACACCTAGTAATGAGCCAATAACAGCAATAAGCACAGCACCACCCATAGTAATTGACGGATTTGGTAACGATATGAAGCAAACACTGACCCGCCCTACGGGAGATGCTTCACCCATTGTGCGCATAAATCCAAAGTACCCAACTAGCGCAGCACGTGATGGTATAGAAGGCTGGGTGCAACTTAGCTTTAATATTTCACCCACTGGTGAAGTGATTGATGCCACGGTAGTAAATTCCGAGCCAAAACGCATATTTGATCGCGAAGCACTTCGCGCCATTAAACGCTGGAAATATCGTCCAAAAGTAATTGAAGGTGTGGCACAATTACAAACAGGTCAAACCGTACAGCTTGATTTTAAATTAGACAGTTCGCAGTAAAGGAATAAGCGCCTATGCTATTGAGTATTAAGTCATGGTTATTTGAAGCGCCAAGCAAAGACTGCATGGCGCGGTATGCAAAAAGTGGCGACAACCGCCACTTAGAGCAGCTTATTGCCTTATACAGTAACGATTTATATCACTACCTAGTTACCCAGTCTAATACACATTTAGCATACGACGTAAGCCAACAAACATGGCTAAAGGTTATTGAAAAGCGCCACCTTTACCAAGCACAAACCACGCCCAAAGCCTGGTTATTTCGACTCGCACGTAACACATTAGTAGACGAATACCGCAAACAGCAACACTTTGTCGAGCTTGACGAAAACAGCCAACTTCCTGCGCAAAATAACAATCAAAGTGAATTAACAAGTAGTGATTCACACATAGGCGACACACACATAAGTTATGAAGCGTTTAATGCTGCGCTCAAGCAACTTAGCTTTGTGCAGCGCGAAGCCATCACCTTACAACAAGAAGGCTTTAGCCTTGCCGATATAGAGCTTATAACGCAAAGCAACGCCCAAACCATAAAAACAAGGCTACGCTACGCCAAACAAAACCTAAAACAATTATTAGGAGATTATAATGAACAAGCCTGATGAGCAGTTTAATGAAAAGCTCACACAACATTATAACGAGCGTAAAGCACGCACCAGACTTTCGTATGCTCAGCAACAGGCGTTAAAACATAGCGTAATCCAAAAACAACCTAAAAAGCTTGGCTTTGCCCTGCAACTCACAAGCCTTACCTGCGCACTGGGCTTACTGGCTTTTATAGTTCTCGACAGTAACAACGTGATAAATACTGCCCCTAAAACCGTATTAAACACCATAGACATACACGACTACTCGTTTATAACAACGCATGAAATAGATCAAACAGGTAACTACGCAAGCACTATAACGCAACAAAAACGCGCGCTCGACACCCAACTAGCAAACGACTTACGCCGCCATCAACAACACCATATAGAATACGGCACGCTCCTAAAGGTCGATAACGACTGGTACATAGCAAGCTGTAATGACGAGGTACTGGTACACATTAAACAGTCACTGCTCAGTGATTTAAAAGGAAAGCATGCAGTTGAGAGTAGTATAAGTACGGGTGATATGCTCGCTATGGCACATAATGGCAAAGGGCAGATTATAGCGCTGAAGCATGCAGGGGGTGGGGTTAGGGAATGTGGGGCTTAGATGGTGGTAATTCAAATAAAATTACCACCGAGAACACAGAGGCGCTTCGCGCTGCACAGAGATAGTTAACTATCGCCCATGTAATCTAATGGTGAGGAAAGCTCGATAAAATC
>NZ_BADW01000069.1:0-38362 GCF_000241165.1 Pseudoalteromonas sp. BSi20439 | reverse complement strand
TCTGAGCGCCCTCCCTCTGTCAAACTTAGCCCTTTTTATACCCTACAACAACATTTCAAAAAACAAGGCTGCTAGCTCATGCCTTCCTGTTACATCCGCTTTTTTATAAATAGCCGAAGATTGATTACTGATGGTTTTTTCAGATTTATCTCTAATGTTGGCAATCTCTGAAGTTGATAATCCTTTTACTAAAAATAGAGCAACTTCTTTTTCAGCTGCCGTTAGCCCCCACTTTTGAAACTGCTCTTCAATTTTACTAAAAAATGCAACTTTTGAGTCCTCTAGTTGCTGGTTAAGCAGCCTAATATTTTCTTTTGACGCTTTTAACTGCGCCAAATTGAGTTTTTCATTCGTAGTACGCTTATGGATATCAATCATTAAATAAACGAACAAAGCTAACGATACAACAATTAGCATTATTTCTTGAAAAATATGCTTAGGTTCTACATTGCTTGAAATATCGATTGATAAATCAATTAATTTAAAAATAATGATTAGAATCAATGTAAATGAAATCAACTTGTCTTTATGCATTTTCACCTAGCCATAAAAAAAGCCACAACAGCGTGGCCTTAATTATTGTTATACGTTCACTTACTTTAGTTCAGCTTCATCAGCAAGGATATATTTATTTTCAACCCATTGGCCTTCAACTTCAATTGCGGCCCCCACGGTTAAGGCACTCATAAACGTTGCTAAATTAACATCTTGGTCATTCACTTCAAGCTCTGCATTTTCAGATAATTGCACTTCATAGCCGTTTAACATAAAGCTATTTGCTGTTAAAAGTTCAGTAACCGTACCTTCTAATTCAACATAGCCAACTTTGTTATCATCACCGCCATTATCGTCATCTCCAGCGTCCCCACCGTCGTCGTCTCCATCGTCGCTTTTATTCTCAAGCTCAACTTTACCAAGCACAAATACGTTATTGATATCATATAGGCCTTCAACATCAACTCTATCGCCAACGACAAGCTGCTCTATAAACGTTGTTAGAGAAACCAATACATCATTTATGATATATTTTGCATTGGCATCTAACACAATTTCAGCTCCATTAACCGTTATTGTATTGTTTGAAATTGCAGTGATCTGCCCCTTCATTTCCCATTCTTGCTGGTATTCGTCTTGGTCTTCTTTTTCGATTTTTAACACACTTAATAACGGTGACGTTTGTAGATAAGCAATCTCAACATAATCATTAATATTTAAGGTGTCGAAACTAAAGTATTGCTCGTCGTCATCTTCAAAACGACTAAATTCGTTGAATACGTATAACACGCCATTAACGGTAATCGTTTTGTTATCACGGTCTATGCTTTCAATAACGCCTTTTACTTTGCCGTCTGATGAGTAAGATGATTGTTTTGATTCAACTTTAATGATCTGACTATTATCAATATAAAGCTCAACAAACATCCCCACCGTTAAGTTATTGAGTGCAACACCTTCAACCTCAACATTATTTGCATAGTCAAATACTTGGCCGTTAACCCCTATAGAGGTCGCACTAATTTGAGTAATTAGTCCCTCTATTTCATAGCGTAATACGCTATCGTCATCAACATCGAGCGACTCTTTAACCGTTCTCGCATCAACCTCATTGGCAACCATCACGCCATCAACTAAATTACCTTCAACTTTTACATAGCTGTTATTTGCCAATACCCCATCAATTTCAGCTAGCCGATAATCAATCACCACATCATTAATAGTAAATTGTAATGCGGTCTCATCTAAATTAGATACGATCCCAGCAGTATATTCATAATCGTCGTTGTCTGTATCGGTGTCTAATTCAATGTATGACGCTAAAAAAGTACCATCCGCTTGCGGATAGCCGCTTATTTCAACTCGCTGCCCGACACTTATTAGCGCTTCTGAGGTATCAATAAAATGCGTTAAATCGTTATAAAATATAACGGTATTCGCAATCGTTATTTGGCTATTATTTCGGTCAATACTCTGAATTACCCCCTCCACCTCAGTATCGTATTCAACGTCTTGAGCAACCCATTCACCAGAGTCATTTTCTTGCGCTGAAAAGCTAATTTTCATGCCCACACTCAGTGCGTTTAATTGAGTGTTTAGGCCATTTTTTTTAATATTGCTGGTGTCGGTATTATATTTAATGCCATCAACATAAATACTCCCAAATCCGGTGATCATACCTTGCGTTACAACAAGCTTAGGAGAAATTGAAACGGGAGGGGTTATCGGGTTAACAACAATAGAGTCTGGCTGCTCACTTTGATTAGAGCCACCGCAAGCGGTCAATATGGTCAATGCGCTTAAAGTGAATATATGTTTATTCATTTTTTTCATACTAATAATCCTAGGGGTTAAGGTTAATTGGATATACTTCAAAAAATTATTGACCTATTTATAGCGTTGGTAAATAGGTGATTTTACCTAGCTTAGTCAACTTGCTGTTTTTACTAAAATTAACAATTTATATAATTGAACTATTAATTTAAACCTTGGTGCATATCAATTTATATGCAAAACAGTGGCTGCGTTTAAAACTATTTATTAAAACGCCATACACAAAAAAACCGCCAATTGGCGGTTTTAAGTTAGGCTTAATACAATTTATTTAGCGAGAGCCAATTTCACTGCCGCCTCTGCGTGTAGTTTGGTGGTATCGTAAAGCGGAACCTGCGTATGTTGTGGCTTTACCAACAAGGCTATTTCAGTACAGCCTAAAATAACGGCCTGCGCGCCTTGTGCAAATAAGCGCTCTATAATGCGTATATAATCAGCTCGCGAATCTTCATCAATAACCCCTTGGCATAACTGCGAATAAATAACCTCGTGCACTCGCTTTCGCTCAATAGGCTCAGGTATTAATACCTCAATGTTATGCTTATCGATTAAACGCTCTTTGTAAAAGTTTTGCTCCATTGTAAATTGCGTTCCCAACAACCCTACTCGCGTAATGTTATCGTGCTTTAGTTGCTCGGCGGTGGCATCGGCAATATGCAAAATAGGAATGGTAATATTACTGGCAATCTCATCGGCCACTTTATGCATAGTGTTGGTACAAATAAGTAAAAAGTCAGCACCACCAGCCTCTACCGATTTAGCTGCCTTGGTAAGTAACTTAGCTGTTTGTTGCCAATCGCCCTGATGCTGTAGCGCTTCAATTTCCGCAAAATCGACGCTCACCATACAATTTTAGCACTATGCAGTCCACCCAACGAGTTTTTAACGCCTTCGTTTAAAGCTTTGTAATAGCTGGCTGTTGACTCCCAACTCATGCCTCCGAGCATGCCAATCGTTTTCATAAAATTGCCTTGTTTAAAAGTGGTTAAGAGCAAGCCAATTGCTACACAGCTATGCGACAAAACAATAAGCTAAAATACCTGTAAAGTCTTATATAGCGAGCCCTCTGACTCATTATGCTTAATTCTGTCTTACTGTTTTGCTAACTATCAGATGTTGACTTAACAACGAATTTTTCGAATACACAATTTAGTGGGAAATAAATTACCAAATAAATAGCTAGGAAAAGTAAAAACTCCATATAAAAAGGTAGATCTTTTAGGTTTATTATTGAATCAGTTAAATAGCGGCTAACAAACGATGTAATGAATGCAGATAAAAATATAATGACTAAGTTTGAAGTTTTTTTATTCATGTAAATCCTTTTAAAAAAGCTAATAGCTTAACATTACCCATTATCTTAGTTAGTGCCCCCTAAAACGGGAATTTATATATTGATTAATAATTCCACTAAATAAACTCTTTGTAAACAACCTAGTTCTTAAAATAAAAAACGAGCCTACCTTGGCTCGTTTTTGTTTTAACTGATAGCTGACCGCTAAAAACTGACCGCTTCGCTATTTAACCACTTCGCTTTACTCCGGCTCATACCCCAAGTTAGGCGATAACCATCTTTCGGCTTCTGCGAGCGTCATATTTGTTCGCTTAGCGTAGTCTTCAACCTGATCCTTCTGTATTGCAGCAACGGCGTAGTATTTCGCTTGTGGGTGTGAAAAGTACCAGCCCGACACCGCAGCACCTGGCCACATGGCGTATGAGCTGGTGAGCTGCATGCCAATGCGTTTTTCGGTATCGAGTAACTGCCAAATTTTCTTTTTCTCGGTGTGCTCTGGGCACGCTGGGTAACCAGGCGCTGGGCGAATACCTTGGTAGTTTTCGCGAATGAGTTCATCGTTAGGCAGGTTTTCATCCGGTGCATATCCCCAATACTCTTTACGCACTTGTTCGTGCAGGTATTCGGCAAAGGCTTCGGCGAGCCTGTCGGCAACAGCTTTTACCATTATTTTATTATAGTCATCTTGCTGTGCGTCGAACGCATTGGCTAGGTCGTCTTCTTCTAAGCCACCTGTTACCGCAAACGCACCAAAGTAATCGGGTGTGCCTTTTGGCGCAATGTAATCGGCTAGGCAGTAGTTAGCAAAGTCGGTTTTTTCGGTTTGCTGGCGCAAATGGCACGAGGTAGTTAATAGCTCTTTGCGCGTTTCGTCGGTGTAAATTTCTATATCATCGCCCACACGGTTAGCTGGGAATAAACCAATAACACCTAGTGGTTGCAAAGTGCCTGATTTTTCAAGGTCATCGAGCATATCGTTGGCGTCTTTAAACAAGCTTTGTGCTTGTTCGCCCACTACTTCATCGTCCATTATGCGCGGATATTTACCGGCGATTGACCAGGTCATAAAGTACGGCGTCCAGTCTATGTATTTGCGTAAAGTCGCGATTGATACATTTTTAAACTCAGTCACGCCCAACTTTTTAGGCACGGGTGGTGTGTAGTTATCCCAATCGATCTTTGCAGCATTATCGCGGGCGCGCTGTATGGTAACTGGTTTTGAGCGCGGCTTTTTGCGTGCTTGTTGTTCACGTACTTTGTCGTATTCGGCGGTGGTTTTAGCTAAAAACTCTGCTTTGTGATCTTTAGAAAGTAAATTAGACACCACACCCACGGCGCGGCTGGCGTTATTTACATACACTACGCCTTTGTCGTACTGCGGCTCTATTTTAACTGCGGTATGCGCTTTTGAGGTGGTTGCCCCGCCAATCATTAGCGGCAGCTCAAAGCCACGACGCTTCATTTCTTTGGCAACATGTACCATTTCATCAAGCGATGGGGTAATTAAGCCCGAAAGGCCTATAATATCGGCTTTTTCGTCAATTGCTGTTTGCAGTATTTTATCTGCTGGCACCATTACCCCAAGGTCGATTACTTCGTAGTTATTACATTGCAGTACTACGCCTACAATGTTTTTGCCTATGTCATGCACGTCACCTTTTACGGTAGCCATAACAATTTTACCATTGGTGGCGCCTTCCTCTTTTTCGGCTTCAATGAATGGGTCGAGGTAGGCGACCGCGCGTTTCATTACACGGGCCGACTTAACCACTTGCGGTAAAAACATTTTACCGGCACCAAATAAATCCCCAACCACGTTCATGCCATCCATGAGTGGCCCTTCAATGACGTGAATAGGTTTATCGGCGCCAGCACGGCACTCTTCTGTATCTTCATCTATAAAGGTGGTTATGCCTTTTACTAGAGCATGCTCTAGGCGCTTTTCAACCGGCCAAGTGCGCCATTCTAAATCTTCTACCCGCTCAGCTTGTGCCATGCCTGAATATTTAGGCGCAAGTTCAACAAGGCGCTCGCCCGCACCTGAGTCGGTGTTAAGAATTACATCTTCTACGGCTTTGCGAAGTTCCTCGGGGATGTCATCGTAAACCGCAAGTTGCCCTGCGTTTACTATGCCCATATCCATACCCGCTTTTATAGCATGGTATAAAAACACCGAGTGAATCGCTTCACGTACTGGGTTATTACCTCTAAATGAGAACGATACGTTTGATACCCCGCCCGACACTTTACAGTGGGGTAAGTTTTGCTTAATACGGCGGGTGCCTTCAATAAACTCTACGGCGTAGTTGTCGTGCTCTTCTATGCCGGTGGCAACGGCAAATATATTGGGGTCGAATATAATGTCTTCTGGCGGAAAGCCAATTTCGTCGACTAAAATACGGTAGCTGCGCTCACAAATTTCATATTTTCTATCTGCAGTGTCGGCTTGACCGTCGGTATCAAATGCCATCACAACAGCGGCGGCGCCAAAGCGCTTTATAATTTTAGCTTGGCGTATAAACGGCTCTTCACCCTCTTTAAGGGATATTGAGTTAACAATAGCCTTTCCTTGAATACACTTTAGGCCTGCTTCTATAACTTCCCATTTAGAGGAGTCGACCATAATAGGTACTTTAGAAATATCAGGCTCTGAAGCAATTAAGTTTAAAAACTTCACCATGGCGGCTTTTGAGTCCAGCATGGCTTCGTCCATGTTGATATCAATAACTTGGGCGCCATTTTCTACTTGTTCGCGAGCTACATTAAGGGCTGTTTCGTAGTCTTCTTCCATGATCAAACGTTTAAACATGGCCGAGCCAGTTACGTTAGTACGCTCGCCGACATTGGTAAATACTGCAATTTGTTGGGTCATTGGCGGCTCCTTAATTTAAGTTACAGGCTTCTAGGCCTGATAAACGCATACGCACTTCAAGCTCAGGTAATTTTCGTGGTGCTGTGCCTTCAAGCCCTTTGGCAAAGGCACGAATGTGCGCAGGCGTAGTGCCACAGCAACCGCCAACAATATTAATAAAGCCCGATTTACCCCAATCTATGATCTCTTTTGCCATGTCGTCTGCTTCTAAGTCGTATTCTCCAAACTCATTGGGTAAGCCCGCGTTAGGGTGAACAGATACAAAGGTTTCGCACACACGTGATAGCTCTTCAACGTATTGGCGCAGTAAATCTGGCCCAAGGGCGCAATTTAAGCCAATTGAAAGCGGCTTAATGTGACGAATAGAGTTATAAAATGCTTCGGTGGTTTGCCCTGAAAGCGTACGGCCTGAGGCATCAGTAATAGTACCTGAAATCATCACTGGCAATGTGCGCCCTGCTTGTTCAAACGCTTCTTCTACTGCGAACGAGGCGGCTTTTGCATTAAGCGTGTCGAATATGGTTTCGATTAAAATAATATCTACACCGCCCTCCATAAGCGCAAGGGTTGACTCAACATACGCAGTCACTAACTTATCAAAGGTGATATTACGATAGCCAGGGTCGTTTACATCCGGCGATAACGAACAGGTTTTAGACGTTGGCCCTAACACACCGGCTACATAGCGCGGTTTTTCTGGGGTTTTAGCGCTAAATTCATCACATACAGCGCGGGCTAACTTAGCCGACTCTAAATTGACTTCACGGCTTATACTCGCCATGTCGTAATCTTCCATCGAAATGGTGGTCGAGTTAAAGGTGTTAGTTTCGATAATATCGGCACCGGCGGCTAAAAAGCTACGGTGTATATCAGTAATAATTTCAGGCTTGGTTAGGCTTAATAAATCGTTGTTGCCTTTAATAAGCACGTGCCAATCTTTAAAACGTTCACCACGGTAGTCTTGCTCTTCAAGCTTATGCGCTTGGATCATGGTTCCCATTGCACCATCTAAAATTAAAATGCGCTGTTTGAGCGCAGCGCTCAGCTCTTGATGCTTATTGTTTTGAGGATTATTCGGCATAGTTGTTAGTCCTTACGTCTTGGCTAACTAAGTTAATATCATAGGGTGTGGTTTGGTAAACGTAATAATTTAACCAGTTTGAAAACAGTAAAAACGCGTGACTTTGCCATGTTTTAGACGGTTGCTTGCTGGTATCGTCATCAGGAAAATAGTTTTCGGGCTTTGGCGCATCAGGGCTTTTTTGTAAATCGCGCTCATATTCGGCTTTTAAACTGTCGGCATCGTATTCTGGGTGGCCGGTAATAAACACTTGGCTGCCCGATTTATTTTTAAGTAAATAAGCCCCGACTCGTTCAGAGCCCGCTAATACCACCAGCTCTTCACAAGCGTTTATTTTATCTATATCTATGTGGCCATAACGTGAGTGCGGCACTAAAAAGGTATCGTCAAAGCCGCGGGTAAGTGCACCATGGGCAAAGTAGCATTGATGGGTAAACACCCCGCAGAGTTTGTTGTCTTTTAAATCGCGCTTTAAATTATAACGGTGATATAAAGCCGCGTGGGCAGCCCAGCACGAAAACAAGGTAGAGGTTACATGCTGCTCGGCCCAATCAATAATCACTTTGAATTCTTCCCAATACGCCACTTCTTCATACTCTAAATGTGCCAAAGGCGCACCGGTAATTAATAGTGCATCGTAATTATTGTTTTTCACTTCTGAAAAGTAACGATAAAAGGTATCTAAGTGTTGCTCTGAGTTGCTACTGCTACGATGCGTGTCAAGGCGCAGTAGCTCTACATTTACTTGCAGCGGAGAATTAGCCAACAAGCGAATAAACTGTACTTCGGTTTCTACTTTATTAGGCATAAGATTAAGAATAGCCAAACGCATAGGGCGTATTTCTTGCGTTTTTGCACGTGTTTTTGGCATTACAAACACGTTTTCATGACGTAAACGTGCAATAGCTGGCAATTCGTCTTCTACTGTAATTGGCATTCTTAAAGCTCCTGCTCATAAAAACCGAGAATTAATACGCTCTCATTATGAACAGAATGTGAAAAATATCAACCTCTAGATGTATAGATGTCTAAATGAAATTTATTCACGCGGTTTGTACAAATTGAATATGTACTTTAAAACAGCCCCATTCGTTGACTGTTTCACCTGTGAGCCACTACAATACAGCATTGAAATTTTTATTATTATTGAAGGCTTCTTCTATGGTTTTACCTGATAAGTTTATATTCTCGATGAGTCGAGTATCTAAGGTTGTGCCACCAAAACGCACTATCTTAAAAGATATTTCGTTGCATTTTTTCCCTGGTGCAAAAATTGGTGTGCTAGGTCTAAATGGTTCTGGTAAATCATCATTACTACGCATTATGGCAGGTGTTGATGAAGATTTTGAAGGTGAAGCTCGCCCTCAACCAGGCACTAAAATTGGTTACTTGCCGCAAGAGCCTGTTTTGGACGAAAGCAAAACAGTTCGTGAAATTGTTGAAGAAGCTGTAGGTGAAGTAAAACATGCCCTTAACCGCCTTGACGAAGTGTATAACGAATACGCAATGGAAGGCGCTGACTTTGACGCACTGGCAAAAGAGCAAGGCGAATTAGAAGCAATTATTCAAGCGCATGATGGCCACAATATTGATAACGTTTTAGAGCGTGCTGCCGATGCACTTCGTTTACCTGAGTGGGACGCTAAAATTGAGCACCTTTCAGGTGGTGAACGCCGTCGTGTTGCTATTTGTCGTTTGTTACTTGAAAAACCAGATATGCTTATTCTCGATGAGCCAACTAACCACTTAGATGCTGAGTCGGTTGCCTGGTTAGAGCGCTTCTTACATGACTACGAAGGCACCGTTGTGGCAGTAACGCATGACCGTTACTTCCTTGATAATGTTGCTGGCTGGATTTTAGAGCTTGACCGTGGTGAAGGTATTCCGTGGGAAGGTAACTACTCGTCTTGGCTTGAGCAAAAAGATGCCCGCTTACAGCAAGAGCAAAAATCTGAAAAAGCACGTCAAAAATCAATTGCACAAGAACTTGAATGGGTTCGTTCAAACCCTAAAGGTCGTCAAGCTAAGTCAAAAGCACGTATGGCACAGTTTAGCGAACTACAGCAGTCTGATTACCAAAAACGTAACGAAACCAACGAGCTGTTTATTCCACCTGGCCCACGTTTAGGTGACCAAGTATTAGAAGTAAATAACTTACGTAAAAGCTTTGGCGACCGCGTATTAATAGACGATTTAAGCTTTACCATGCCAAAAGGCGCTATTGTGGGTATTATTGGTGCCAATGGTGCAGGTAAATCAACGCTATTCAAAATGCTAAGCGGTGAAGAGCAGCCAGATAGCGGTAATATCAGCATTGGTGAAACAGTAGAACTGGCAACTGTTGATCAGTTCCGTGGCAACATGGACGAAAGCAAAACGGTATTCCAAGAAATCTCTGATGGCCAAGATGTACTAAAAATTGGTAACTTTGAGTTCCCAAGCCGTGCTTACGTTAGCCGTTTTAACTTTAAAGGTAACGATCAACAAAAGTTTGTTAAAGACCTTTCAGGTGGTGAGCGCAACCGTTTACACCTAGCTAAGCTGTTAAAAGCAGGCGGCAACGTAGTGCTACTGGATGAGCCAACCAATGACTTGGACGTTGAAACATTACGTGCTCTTGAGAATGCTATTTTAGAATTCCCTGGTTGTGTCATGTGTATCTCGCATGACCGTTGGTTCCTTGACCGTATTGCTACACACATTTTAGATTACCGTGACGAAGGCCAAATTAACTTCTTTGATGGTAACTACACTGAGTACGAAGAGTGGCTCAAAAAGACATTAGGCGCAGAAGCTGCACAGCCCAAGCGTATTAAGTATAAAAAAATTGGCTAACAGCCACAGTGAATAAGTTAAAAGCCCTGCATTTTATGCGGGGCTTTTTTATACGAGCTATTTTTATCTTTGAGCAAATTGGCGTGTTGAGCATTACCAGCTATGCTTATTATAAATAACAACTTTATAAGATTATTATGCAAAACCGTCGGCAATTTTCTCGTATTATGTTCTCTACAGCAGCGCAATTGGAAACGGCTAGCTCCCAGTATGCATGTACCCTATTAGATATTTCTTTACATGGTGCACTGATCACTAAAAGCGATGCCTTTACAGGCAACAAAAATGACGAAGCAATATTACGTTTTACCTTGCCACAAAGCGATATTGAAATAAAAATGCCGGTGGTTATTCGTCACATAGAAGAAAATCATGTTGGCCTTAAATGCCATAACATTGATATAGGCAGCATTACGCATTTAAAGCGTTTAGTTGAGCTAAACCTTGCTGATGAAACATTATTACACCGCGAGCTTGAAACGCTTATTTACCAAACATAAATAGACGCACTGCGTGAAGTTGATTACCATAACCAAAAATAATTAAACGACGCAGATATGAGTTTAAACCCCAATCTACCTTTAGTTTATCATCCTAACTACTCGTTTAGTTTTGATCCCAAGCATCGCTTTGTAATGAGTAAATTTGCTCAGCTACACCAGCATGTTAAAACCCTTGGACTTGCTGGCAGTAATATCACAGAACCACCACATGGTAGTGTAGAAGAGCTAGAAATAGTACATTGTGAAAACTACATTCACGATTTATGGCATAACCGCCTAGATGAAAAAGCCATGCGCCGTATTGGCTTACCCTGGTCACAAGCACTAATGAACCGCACATTTACCGCCCCATTAGGGACACTGCAAACCGCGCGTTTAGCGCTTAAAAATGGGCTTGCGTGCCATTTAGCGGGCGGCACTCACCATGCTCATAGTGATTTTGGCTCAGGTTTTTGTATGGTGAACGATTTAGCTTTTACCGCACAAACGTTAATTCAAAATCGTGAAGTGACCAACGTACTGATTTTTGATTTAGATGTTCACCAAGGCGATGGCACCGCAGCTATGCTGGCTCATCAACCTTATGCGTTTACCTGTTCAATACACTGTGAGAAAAACTTCCCGTTTAGAAAGTCCCCTAGCGATTTAGATATTGGTTTAGCCAATAATATGCAAGATGCTGAATACTTAGGCATTGTTGACGATACGCTGCAATTTTTATTAAACGAGCTTAACCCAGATCTGGTTTTGTATGATGCTGGCGTTGATATTTGGCAAGAGGATGGCTTAGGTAAACTGGATATTAGTTGGCAAGGGATAGAAAAGCGCGATCACTTAGTACTTAAACGCTGCCTTGCAAATAATACCCCTGTTGCCACTGTAATTGGTGGAGGCTATGACAGAGATCATCAGCGCCTTGCAAAACGCCATGGCATTGTTATAGAACAAGCGGCCAGTTTTTAAATAAAAAATAAATATATAAACTAAGCTATACTTTAAGCTTATAAATTAATTGAGGTTATTATGCGGTTATTCACTTTTATATTATTGTTTATCTGTTTAGTTTTACCGATAAGCGCTCTGGCTGAAGACCCACCTGAGCTTCCGCCATTAGATCCCAAATATGAAGCAGAGCATGCCATGGTACTGGTTAACCATGGTTCAAGTGTCTACGCCATTAATATTCCAAGCTATGAGCTTCCTTATAATATGCACGTTATGTACAAAGTGGATGTATCGGATATTCCGTTTTTAGATCTAGTACGTGATGCTGAGTTAATCACAGTAAAACCAAAGCCGTTTAATATTCAACGCTTAATGCGAGGCGAAGAAGTCGCGATTACCGCCGATGTATACCTTGGTGATTACAAGCAAGGGGGTAGCTTAGTTTACAGTGATAAACTGATAGAGCTCAGCGAGCAAATGTTTACGCGTGAGCTAACCGATTTAAATCCAGCCTCAAAATGGCAGCAGTACGATATGGTTACGCTAAAAAACAATAACCGTATTTATATTCATCAAATAACCCAACCGCCCAGCTTTCATCATATTATGTTTGTTGATTTAAATGGCGCCTGCTTACAAAAGTTCCGTACCTCAACCGAAGTGCCTTCTGCTGGTGAACTCAATTATAAGTTTATAAATTGTGGCACATTAAAACCCATGTATTACGATGCAGAAAAATTAAAATAAATCGAAAAAAGGCTCCTCGCAATGCTCAGAGCCTTTGGTTAACTTTGGGAATTAACTCGGTTCATTGATCAGATAAGATCAGTTTAGCGCCACTAATTGTGGCGCAATTGTTTGATAATCTACCGCCATGGCAATGCTCAAAGCGGTAATATTAATAATTGAAAACGCAAACACTTGGCGTGCCCAACGGGTGGTGTCTATGTTGTAGCGATACCCTCTAAGTGCCATGAGTAACCACCAAAAACTGGTAATACAGGCAACGGCCATAAAGGCAGCACCGGTATAACCACTAATTGGCAATAACATCACCACTAAAGCATATACGGCAATATAAAGCACAATATGGCGCTTAGCTTTATCAACACCTTGCGCCACGGGCAATACTGGAATATTAGCGGCTTGGTAATCCTTAAAGCGAAAAATAGCAATCGCATATGAATGCGGCATTTGCCACAAACTAAACATCACCAGCAGTATTAATGCGCCTATATCGAACACACCCGTAACGGCGCAATAGCCAACAACAGGTGGAACTGCGCCCGACAGACTACCAATAAAGGTGCCGTAAACAGAGTTGCGTTTCATGTAGAGGCTATAAACCCCTACATAAATGACATAGCCAAAGGCGGCAAAAAATACCGCCGCTTGAGTGGTAAAGGCGATTAATAAGCCAAAGCCAATTAGCCCTAATAACACGCCATGGCTTAAAGCGGCTTTTGCAGACATTTCGCCCGTTACAGTCACACGTGAGCGAGTACGCGCCATGGCAACATCAATGTCTCTATCAATAACATTGTTTATGGCACATCCCGATGCAACAACAAGCGATAAACCAACCAAGGTAACCAACATTAACCATGGGTCTATATCACCGCGGGCGGCGAGTAAAAAACCACCGGCAACGCTGATCAAATTCCCCATAATAATACCTGGCTTAGTAACAGCTAAATAACGACGAAACATCTGAAACCTCTAATACATCATCATTGCGTTTGATTCATAAATGATCCAAACAGACAGTCCAACCACCATGACGATGATCAACGCGCTAAACAAGAAGGTAAAGGTATTTGCTTTACCTTCATCAGTGGTGAAATTAAGGTGTAAAAAGTATTTTAAATGCACCCAAATTTGCACGATTGCTAAAGTAACGATACTCCAGAGTGTGGTGACCTTTGAAAAGTCGCCCTCCATCACCATCCAAAATGGAATGGCCGTTAAAATCACTGATAAGACAAAGCCAATCAGGTATGTTTTAACACTACCATGTGACTGATCATGATGTTGGCTTTGCATTTGCTCTAAAGCATGTGTTTCGCTATGGCTCATTACATTGCCCCCATTAAATAAACAACGGTAAATACACAAATCCACACAATATCTAAAAAGTGCCAAAATAAGCTTAAGCAACTTAAGCGCGTGACGGTTTGTTTACCTAAACCGCGCTTAATCACCTCAATCATCATTATGCTCATCCAGATAAGGCCTGCAGTTACATGTAAACCATGCAAGCCCACTAATGAGAAAAACGATGTTAAAAAAGCACTTTGCTGTGGGCCATTGCCATGAACAATTAAATGATGAAACTCATAAATTTCCATACCAATAAACACCGCGCCTAAACAAAAAGTGACCGCGAGCCAACCAAGCGTCAGCGCCTTTTTTTGCCCTTGAGCGGCAATCATGGCAAAACCAAAAGTAATACTACTTATAAGTAGCGCCGCAGTTTCTACGGCAACAAAATCAAGCTCAAAAATATCTTTGCCCGATACACCACCTGCAGTGTTCATATAAAGCACTGCGTAGGTTGCAAAAAATGAGGCAAATAAAAGGCAATCGGTCATTAAATAAAGCCAAAAACCAAAGATTGTATCGCCTGAGGTATCGTGATGTTCATGCGTATGACTTACGCTATGAGGCTCTAAATTTACATGGCCTTGAGTTGCAGATAACGTACTCATGCGCTTACCTCCTTCGTATTACTGGCAATATGCGCGCCTTCAATTTGTAATATTTCATCGTTTTGCACGTAGTAATCTACATCACTGGTGTAAGCACGGTTAATAAACAGCGCAATCGCGCCAATAAAACCAAGCCCTGCTAGCCACCAAATATGCCAGATCATGGCAAAACAAAACGCCGTTAAACTCGCAGCAATAAGCACACCCGATGCGGTATTTTTTGGCATATGAATTGGGCTATAGCTAGATTTACCTTGATAAGCTAGGCCTTTTTCTTTCATATCAGTCCATGTATCAATATCATCAACATGCGGGATTTCAGCAAAGTTATAGTATTGCGGTGGTGATGACGTTGACCATTCAAGGGTGTGACCGTTCCAAGGATCGCCAGTGGTATCATCAAGCGCTTCGCGGTTTTTAAAGCTCACATATAGCTGAATAATTTGGCAAATAATACCGAACATAATAATCACGGCCCCCACTGCAGCAATATAAAGCCAGATATTCCAATCAGGATTATTAGAGTGGTTTAAGCGACGCGTCATGCCTAAAAAGCCGAGTACGTACAATGGCATAAAGGCTACGAAGAAACCGATTAACCAACACCAAAATGACGCTTTACCCCAACGCTCATCAAGCTTAAAGCCCATTGCTTTTGGAAACCAAAAAACAAAACCCGCTAAGTAGCCAAATACTGCGCCACCAATAATGGTGTTATGAAAATGAGCGATTAAGAATAAGCTGTTATGCAATACATAATCGGCACCAGGGATTGCCAGTAATACCCCCGTCATACCACCAATACTGAAGGTAACCATAAAACCAAGCGTCCAAAGTACCGGTACAGTAATGCGCAAACGGCCACGGTAAATAGTAAATAACCAACTAAATAACTTAACCCCAGTAGGCACAGCTATGACCATGGTCATCACCCCAAAGAAGGCATTTACATTCGCGCTTGACCCCATAGTAAAGAAGTGGTGTAACCATACAATAAAGCCAAGAATAGAAATGGCACCGCTGGCATATACCATCGATTTATAACCAAATAAACGTTTACCAGTGAAGGTCGACACTATTTCAGAAAAAATACCAAAAGCTGGTAATACTAAAATGTATACCTCTGGGTGACCCCATGCCCAAAACAGGTTGATATACATCATGGCGTTTCCGCCTGCTTCATTAGTGAAGAAGTGAAAATCTAAATAACGGTCTAGCGTTAGCATGGCAAGCACTGCGGTTAAAATTGGAAATGATGCCGCAATTAAGATATTTGCCCATGTACATGCCCATGTGAAAATTGGCATTTTCATCAGTGTCATACCAGGGGCACGCATTTTAAATACTGTCACTAGGAAGTTAACAGCGGTTAATAGCGTACCGAGCCCCGATATTTGCAAGGCCCAAATATAATAATCGACCCCCACCCCAGGGCTAAAGGTCAACTCCGACAACGGTGGGTAAGCAACCCAGCCTGTTTTAGCAAACTCACCAAATATCAGCGATAAATTTATTAAAATGGCGCCACTGGCAGTAAACCAAAAACTTAAATTATTTAAAAATGGAAAAGCCACATCGCGAGCACCAATTTGCAGTGGTACAACAATATTCATTAAACCAATCATAAATGGCATCGCCATAAAGATGATCATAATAACGCCATGGGCGGTGAATATTTGGTCGTAATGTTCTGGTGGCAGATAACCTGGCGCACCACTGGTAGCAAGCGCTAACTGCGCACGCATCATAATGGCATCAGAAAAACCACGAAACAGCATGATTAGCGCTAATAAAATGTACATGACGCCTAAGCGTTTATGATCAACCGAGGTGATCCAGTCGCGCCAAAGCACACCCCTATTTTTTATATTTTGTTATTAGCCCAGCTATAATAAGCCCGACTATAGCAATCACCGCCATGGTAACCATGATAATAGGTTCATGAAACGGAATTGCATCTATAGATAATTTACCTAAAAACGACATGATTATTCCTCGCCCTGGCTGTGTGATGATGGCATTGTATGGTTACCCATTGCCTGATGCTCATTACTCATCTGCTGATGTTTACCCATCGAGTGGTGTTTTTTGTTCATATCGCCATGCGCCTGCATGTATTTCATCACTATGGTATGAAATAAACCTTCATCAACCTTGCCATAATAAGCGACGGGATTGTTTTCACTCGCTTTGGCAAGCTCAACATAATTGGCATGAGTAAGGCTATTAGCGTTGGTTTTAACCTGTTCAACCCACTGGTTAAAGTCAGCTTTTGTTGGTGTTGCGATGGCATTAAATTTCATACCAGTAAAACCCGCACCACTGTAATTAGCCGAAAAGCCTTTAAACGTGCCTGGCTCATTAGCAATTAAATGCAGCTTAGTTTCCATGCCCGCCATTGAGTAAATTTGACTACCTAACTGGGGAATGAAAAACGAGTTCATGGTACTTTCTGACGTGATTTTGTATTCAACCGGAACATTAGCAGGAAATACCAATTCGTTTACCGTAGCAATACCTTGTTCAGGGTAAATAAATAACCACTTCCAATTAAGTGACACCACTTCAACAGTTAAGTGTTCACCTTTACCCTCTATCGGTTTATAAGGGTCAAGCTCTTGAGTTGACTGCCAGGTGATCACACCTAAAATAACAACAATAACAATAGGAACCGCCCATACAACAGCCTCAATCTTATTAGAGTGAGCCCATTTTGGTGCGTAAATTTCATGGTTTTGTGTGTCTCTGTATTTCCAAGCAAAATATAAAGTCATCACAATAACGGGGATCACAACTAACAACATAAGCACAGTGGCGATGATGATCAGATTTTTCTCATCAATACCTATCTGCCCTTTTGGGTCGAGTACCCCGCCATTACAGCCTGATAAAATCAGCGCCATACTAGCTAAAGCAATATTAAAAAGGTTACGAATTAACAAGGGACTATCCTAAAACCTAAAGAGTTTTTATTAGCTGCCAAAAATATTTAGCAACGATATTTGATAAAAACCCAAGTTAATTAAAATTGAATTACAAATAATGCAGAGCGAATGCAAGCATGAAGTATTGACCACTGGCTTAATAAAAAACACCTAGCAGAACCAACCCAGCTTTTTTAAACACATTAATATAACGCAATAAAAATTAACTTGGGTGAGGTGTGGTTGGCTGAGAGTGTGTAAAAACACTAAGCTACAATGAAAGTAATCGTTATTTACAGCAAGAATAAATAATTAGATACCACAGGTGTAACCTATACTCATAAAATTAACGAGTAAACAGACAACCTGTAAAGCTAGGTGGAGCACGACAACCATGTGCAGCTTGCACGGGTTGCTGAACTTTAGCCTCGCTAAAAGCAAAGGCTGCTTTACGGAGGATTATTCCAGCACGACGCGCTGGAAACATGTGGAACAATAGCCAACAAAGGCCAATAAGTAACTGACACGATAAGATGGGATGAGCTAAAAATTCGGCAATCGTCAGTAATAATGGCTCTATAAAAAAGCCATCACTGATCAATGCTTCAAGCCTAAAGGCATCCTCAATAGCGCCACTAAGCAACATAACGGCATTAAAAACTAATAATGTTATAGCCACACTCACGCCTCTTTTCGCTTTATTAAAGCGCTCATGCAACACTGACTTACCTAAGGTAAGCAAAGCGCTGGTATGAAACAAAGAAAATGAGTTCAAAAACATTCACCTATTAAAATGACTAATAACAAAATTTGGCATACACCGTGGCAACAAAAACAGGTTGCAGCCGTAAAGCCTTATACAGTGACATGAAATACAGTCTCAACGCATTAGCACTATTTGGCTAAGCTAGTTTTGATCCGCATCAATAGAACTTTCAAAACTTACTGAAAGTTCGGGCATGAGTATAACAAAGAGAGTTTTCTGTTCAAGATAAAAACACGATTATTTTATCAGCTGATGATTTATTTATGGCGATATAAATAAAAAACCTCCCGTAGTGAGCTACGAGAGGTTTTTTGTTTAAACAGAAATAAATCTATTTAAAGAATTTGGTTTTCTTTCCATACTTGCTCTTTGGCTAGACGCTTTTTGCGTTTATCACATGGATCATCGCAATCACATGCTTTATCAATACCTACAGAGCCTAAGCCTCCGCAGCTACTCGCCATCGATTTTCTTTGAACTATCATGCCTATCGCCATCGCAGCGACAATTAAAATAAGTAAGCCAAAGGTTAGAAAAAAAGTGACATTGCTTAGCCCCTATTGTTCAGCAATAAAATGAGCTCAAATAGCGTATTTGAGCTCCGTATATTATATACCCTCATGCTAAGGATATAAACCTAAAGACTATAAATAAGGCTTAAACGCAGGACTTGAATAAGTGACTAACCCCTGTGCCGATTTAGCAATTAAATACACTGGTAAATCATGCTGCTGCGCATAACGTTGTGCTTTTTCCATTCCCATAACCGTTAAAGCAGTCGCTAAACCGTCGGCCGTCATAGCGCTAGGGTGTAAAACTGTAACAGAAACTAAGTCATGCTTAATTGGCATCCCTGTCATAGGATCAATAAGGTGAGTATAGGTTTCGCCATCCATTGTATAAAAGATTCGATAATCACCTGAGGTGGCAATACCGTTATTGCCTGGTGCAAGTACACGGTGTACTTTTCGCTCACCTGGGTTTGCATCAGGTTGTTCAATTGCTATTCGCCATGCTTGATTGTCTGGTTTTGTACCAGCAATACGTAACTCCCCGCCAATCTCAACCATGTAATCTGTAATGCCTTTGCTTTGTAATAGCTCAGCCACTTTATCAATACCATATCCTTTTGCTGTAGCTGAAAACGACAACTCTAAATCAGCCATCGTTTTTGCTAAGCCTTGCTCGTTAAGGACCAGCTTATCTATACCAATGTTATTGATCATATTTGCCAGAGCTTCATTCGTTGGGCGCTTTGTTGGTTTTTTATCTGGGCCAAACCCCCATAAATCTATCAACGGCCCCATAGTCACATCTAGGGTCTTAGTTGAATTACCTATACGCATAGATTCACTAATAACTGCCCTGAAGTCATCACTGATTGGCATTACTTCGTTGGCATCTAAACGGTTAAAGGTGTTTATTTCTGAATCTTCGATATAGGTCGACATAGACTGGTTGATATCAACTAAAACCGCATCGATTTCTGCTTGTACTGCTTGAGGGTCAACTTGCTCAGCGTAAAACTTAATGTGGTAAGTTGTACCCATCGTTTTACCTTCTAAGTAGGTTTCCTCTGGGACTGATTTTCCACATCCAGATAATAGTAAAGTCAGCGTGATTATAAATAAGGCGATTATGCCCTGGGGAGTATTTACTTTGTTCATAACAACCCTACTTAATAGGTTAAAAATTAATATAAAAAAGCCTCGTCACATAAAATGCGACGAGGCTGGTATTTTAACTAAATTTAATCAGTTTGGGTATTAGCCACCGAAATCATCTAGTAAGATGTTTTCTTCTTCAACACCTAAGTCTTTAAGCATAGTGATAACAGCCGCATTCATCATTGGAGGACCACACATGTAGAACTCACAATCTTCAGGCGCTTCGTGATCTTTAAGATAGTTCTCAAATAACACGTTATGGATAAAGCCTGTGTAGCCTTCCCAGTTATCTTCTGGTTGCGGATCTGAAAGCGCTGTGTGCCAAACGAAGTTTTCGTTTTGCTCAGCTAGGCCGTCAAAATCTTCAACATAGAACATTTCACGTTTAGAACGCGCACCATACCAGAAACTAATTTTACGTTTAGAGTTTAAACGCTTAAGTTGGTCAAAGATATGTGAACGCATTGGTGCCATACCTGCACCACCACCTACGAATACCATTTCAGCGTCTGTGTCTTTAGCGAAGAACTCACCAAATGGACCAGAAATAGTTACTTTATCGCCTTCTTTAAGTGACCAAATGTACGAAGACATTTTACCACATGGTAGGCTTAGGTTTCTTGGCGGCGGCGTAGCGATACGCACGTTAAGCATGATGATGCCTTCTTCTTCTGGATAGTTAGCCATTGAGTAAGCACGAATTGTTTCTTCGTCTACTTTTGACTCCAGATCGAAGAAACCAAAATGGTTCCAATCGCCACGATACTCTTCAGGAATATCGAAATCTGCATATTTAACATGGTGAGCTGGCGCTTCGATCTGGATGTAACCACCCGCACGGAACGGCACTGACTCGCCATCAGGAATTTGTAGCTTAAGTTCTTTAATGAACGTCGCTTTGTTATCGTTAGAGATAACTTCACAATCCCATTTTTTAACACCGAAAATTGACTCTTCAAGTTCAATTTCCATGTCGTTTTTAACATTAACCTGACACGCTAGGCGACAACCTTCACGTGCTTCACCTTTAGAGATGTGGTCAAGTTCAGTTGGCAGAATATCACCGCCGCCTTCTTTAATGTGTACGCGACACTGGCCACAAGAGCCACCGCCACCACATGCAGAAGATACGAAAATACCTGACTCAGATAGTGCACCTAATAGCTTACTACCTGCTGATGTTTTAATGGCTTTGTCTGCATCGCCATTAATGCCGATGATGATATCACCGCTTGCAACTAGCTTAGATTTAGCACCAATGATGATTAAAACTAGTATTACAACGATAGCGATAAAAACACCAACGCCTAAGAAAATATCCATGATTGACCTCGCTATTATTACAGTGAAATACCAGAGAATGACATAAAGCCAAGACCCATCAAGCCAACAGTGATGAAGGTAATACCTAAACCACGTAAACCATCTGGTACGTCTGAATACTTCATTTTCTCACGGATACCTGCAAGTAATGTAATTGCAAGCGCCCAACCCACACCAGCGCCAATACCATAAACAACAGACTCGCCGAAGTTATAGTTACGCTCAACCATGAAGGCTACCGCACCAAAAATTGCACAGTTAACTGTGATTAGTGGTAGGAAAATACCTAATGCGTTGTAAAGCGGTGGGAAGAACTTATCTAATGCCATTTCAAGAATTTGCACTAGTGCTGCAATAACACCAATGAAAGTTAAGAAACGTAAAAAGCTAAGATCTGCTTCTGGGTAACCAAGCCACTCAAGTGAACCTGGTGCTAATACCGCATGGTAAACCAAGTTGTTAACCGGTACTGAAATACCTAATACAACAATAACCGCTACACCTAGGCCAATTGATGTAGTTACTTTTTTAGACACGGCTAAGAAAGTACACATACCTAGGAAGAATGCTAACGCTAAGTTTTCAATAAAAACGGCTTTTACAAATAAACTAATATAATGTTCCACTTATCGCCCCTTACGCTTTAGCTTCTACTTGGTCTTTCTTATAAGTACGAAGTACCCAAATGAATAAACCAATGATGAAGAATGCACTCGGTGGTAAGATCAATAGACCCATAGGTTGGTACCAACCACCATTTTGTACTAATGGAATAATATCAACACCGAATAGTGAACCTTTACCGAATAACTCACGAATAAAGCCAACAGTAAGTAGCACTACAGAGTAACCTAAGCCATTACCTATACCATCAAGGAAAGACATTAATGGCGGCGACTTCATTGCATAAGCTTCAGCACGACCCATTACGATACAGTTAGTAATGATTAGACCAACGAATACTGATAACTCTTTTGCCGTAGCGTAAGAGAAAGCTTGTAGTACTTGGTCAACCACGATTACTAATGATGCAATAATCGTCATCTGTACGATGATACGTACTGATGATGGGATATGGTTACGAATAGTCGAGATAAAAAGGCTAGAGAATGCAGTTACCAAGGTCAATGCAATTGACATGATTAATGCATTTTTTAAGCTAGACGTTACCGCTAGCGCAGAACAAATACCAAGTACTTGTAATGCGATTGGGTTGTTAGCGAAAACTGGACCAAATAGGACCGCCTTCATTTCTTTAGTATCAGCCATTAGTTCAATGCTCCTTTACGTACTTTCGCAAGGAAAGGGCCAAAGCCATTTTCGCCAGTCCAAAAATCAACTGCATGGTCAACACCATTAGACGTTAATGTAGCACCTGAAAGACCATCGATCTTATGCTCATCACCGGCTGCAGTCCCTTTAACGATTTGGATTGGTAACTCTTTACCTTCCCACGTTGCAGTCCACTGTGGGTTTTGAATTTCACCACCTAGACCAGGTGTTTCGTTATGTTTGTAGAAAATGATGTCTTTAATAGTTTCACCATCGCTTTCAAGCGAGATAAAACCGTACATTAAACCCCATAAACCATAACCCTGAATAGGAAGGATGATTGCATCAGTAGAGCCATCGTCTTTTTTAGAGATATAAACAGGCGCACGCTTGGTAATACGTTGAATACCGGCGATGTCTTTAATACCATTCTCTTTTAAAGATTTACTTAAATCAGCATCGTATTTGCTTTTTTCAAAGTCAAAATCTTCTACCGGCTCAGCAAACTCACCACTTTGCATATCAACAAAGCGAGTTTCGATTTTAGCATCAAACGTTTCGGCAACGTTATCAACTTTGCCAATACCAGCAGCAGCTAAGATATTGCTTTGAATATCTTTTGCTTTATTTGCTTTTTGCAGAGGGCGTAGTTGTACAGATGTTAGTGATACAATAACTGCACACACTAAACATAATGAGACAACAACAGCTAGCGTTTTGCCAATTGATTCGTTATTACTAGACATTACGTGCCAACCTCCGCTTGATATTAGCTTGCACTACAAAGTGATCGAATAAAGGTGCAAACAAGTTAGCAAATAAGATTGCTAGCATGATGCCCTCTGGGTATGCAGGGTTAACAACACGGATCATGATAACCATAAAGCCAATAAGCGCACCGTATGCTAATTTACCTTTATCAGTAAATGCAGCAGATACAGGGTCAGTTGCCATAAAGAACATACCGAATGCAAAACCACCTAATACCATGTGCCAGTACCAAGGCATAGCAAACATTGCATTGGTTTCAGAACCAATAGTGTTCAGTATTGATGAGGTTACTACCATACCTAGGAATACACCTAGCACGATACGCCAAGACGCAATGCGCACGTAAATTAGGAATAAACCACCAATTAGTACAGCTAGTGTAGACGTTTCACCCATAGAACCTTGAATGAATCCGTAAAACGCATTCCACCAAAGCTCAATATCAGTCGCGTAATTTAACGTACCAGCAAACGCTTGACCAAGCATAGTTGCGCCAGAGAATGAATCTACGGCAGTCCATACTGTGTCACCTGAAATTTGTGCAGGGTATGCGAAGAATAAAAACGCACGACCAGCAAGCGCAGGGTTTAAGAAGTTACGGCCTGTACCACCAAATATTTCTTTTGCTATAACTACACCAAAAGTAATACCTAGCGCAACTTGCCATAAAGGAATCGTTGCAGGCAGAATTAATGCAAACAATACAGACGTTACGAAGAAACCTTCATTAACTTCATGCTTACGCACAGAAGCAAATAACACTTCCCAGAAACCACCAACAATAAAGGTAGTTGCATATATAGGTAGGAAGAAACAGGCTCCGTAGAACATTTTCGCACCCCAGCCTGCATCAACGGTTAATTCACCGCCAAGTAACTGGAATAAACCTACTTGCCAAATATTCGCTAGCTCAAAGCCATTACCAAGTGCAATTGCCGCTTGATGACCAATGTTGAACATACCAAAGAACATGGCAGGGAACGTCGCCATCCACACTAAAATCATCATGCGTTTTAGGTCGATGTTATCACGAACGTGAGTTGAACCTTTATTTACATAACCTGGCGTGTAAAAAATAGTCGCAGCAGCTTCATACAGCGCGTACCATTTTTCATGCTTACCACCTGGTTCAAAATGTGGTTCGATATCTTCTAAGAAAGTTTTTAAGCCCATTTTAGCCTTCCTTCTCGATCGTAGTTAAGCAATCGCGTAGGGCTGCGCCGTACTCGTATTTGCCAGGACAAACGAAGGTGCATAACGCTAAATCTTCTTCATCTAATTCAAGCGCACCTAATGAAATTGCACTGTCTAAATCACGAGACAATAAGTCACGTAATAAAAGCGTTGGCAAAATATCAAGTGGCATAACACGCTCATAGCTTCCAAGTGGAACCATGGCACGTTTTGAACCGCCCGTAGACGTTGTCATTTTAAATAAACGACTCGGTGTAAGGTGAGACAAGAATGTACGCGTTACAGAGAATTTATCACTACCTGGTGCAATCCAGCCAAACAATTCTTTTTCGCGACCTTCAAGTAATACAGATACTTGAACGTGGTAACGGCCTAAGAATGCATGAACACCAGACGACGTAGCACCTGCAAGTACAGAACCAGAAATAACACGGTTATCACCGTCTTCTAATTCACCTGCAACTAAGTCATCTAGAGAAGCACCTAATTGTGTTTTCACTAAACGAGGATTCTTAACACGCGGACCTGCAAGCGAGATTACACGGTCTGTGTAAATTTCACCAGTAAGGAAAAGGTGACCATACGCAATAACGTCTTGGTAACCGATATGCCAAACTTGCTTACTAGCAGATACTGGGTCAAGGTGATGGATATGAGTGCCAACAAGGCCAGCTGGGTGCACGCCACCAAACTCATGTACTTCTACTTGAGCGATAGGTGAACTAGGAACTTGGCTGCCTGCTTGCTTACAAACAAATACTTTGCCATCGGTTAAACGTGACACAACAGCCAAACCTGCTTCAAACGCTTTCGCATTTTCAGCAATAATTACTGCAGGATCTGCAGCAAGTGGATTGGTATCGATAGCTGTCACGAAAATAGAGCTAGGATTTGCATCCAACGCCGCTATTTTACTAAATGGGCGAGCACGTAGTGCTGTCCATTGACCCGATTGAACTAGTACTTCTTTAGCTTTTTCACGGTCTAAGCTATTAAGCTCAGTTTCCGAGAAAGAACCAAAGGTGATTTGCTCACTGCCGTTTACTTCAATAACAACAGATTGCAGAACACGTTTAGCACCGCGATTAATTTCTTTTACTGTACCAGAAGCTGGTGCAGTAAATAATACGCCTGGGTTCTTTTTATCTTCAAAAAGTACCTGGCCTTTTTTGACTTGGTCATCCACACGAACATGCATGGTTGGACGCATACCGATAAACTCTTCACCTAGCACAGCTACACGTTTGACGGAAGAACCATCATGAATAACTTGCTGAGGTGCGCCCTCTAAGGGTAAATCCAGACCTTTTTTTATATTGATCATACGCACTTGCACTACATTAACGGAAAGAAACTGAAAAATCGTACCAACCACGCCGCTATTTGTATTATTGCAAGCTATAAAATGACTCGCTATAGATACCAAACAAGCAGCGCAGTAAAACTCCTCACATATTGCTTTGATTTTAACATTATTGTGACTGACTATGCGAGTGTATTTATGAAAATTATACGAGAGAAACGTTTATTTAGTTTTGTAATTCATAATTAATAAAATACAAGCTAGACCAAAGTGGTAAATAAACCATCAATTAACAAATATTTTTTCAAATCAAAGCTAAAAAACAAAAAAGTCGCACAAGGCGACTTTTAATATAACAACTTGTTCATGGCAATATTTAGTCAATCATATTTGCAATTGGCGCAACAGGGTTTACGTCTTGCTCATAATCAACAGCATCAATACCAAAACCAAACAGGCGTAAAAACTCATTATGGTAGCCAACGTAATCTGTAAGCTCATCAATAGAACTTGTGTCTACACTGTCCCAAATGGTTTGAACGCGAGACTGCACATCATCTTCCAATTCTTTGTAGTTTTGGAATAAATGCCCACCCTCATCAAAACGTGGTGAATCACCGTATAGGTTTTCACTAAATAGTGCATGAATTTGCTCAATAGTGCCCTCGTAAGTGCCATCAGCCTTCATTACTTTAAATAATGCAGAAATGTAAAGCGGCATAATTGGAATTGCAGAGCTTGCTTGAGTAACTACCGCATTAAGTGAAGAAACATAAGCTTCACCGTTTAAATCTTGGGTAGCGGCTTTAATAGCTGCAGTGGCACGGTCTAAATCTTCTTTCGCTTTACCTATGGTTGCATGCCCATATATTGGCCAAGTTAGTTCTTTACCAATGTATGTGTAAGCCGTTGTTTTAAAGTTTTCTGCTAATACATCTGCCTCTTTAAGGGCGTCAATCCACATTTCCCAATCTTCGCCACCCATTACTTTAATGGTGTTGTCGATATCGTCTTGGTTTGCAGCTTCAACGGTTACTTCATCGATTTCACGCTTTGACGTATTTAAGTTTTTAGTGGTTACTGCATTACCAATTGGCTTAAGTGTTGAAGAAAACACTTCGCCTGTATTTGGATCAGTGCGACGAGGTGACGCTAAGCTGTAAATTATACAGTCAACTTTACCTAATTCAGCTTTAATGGTGTTGATTGTTTTTTGTTTGATTTCGTTAGAAAACGCATCACCATTAATATTTTTAGACCATAAGCCTTCAGCTTCAGCGGCTGCTTGAAATGCCGCCGTGTTATACCAACCCGCAGAGCCTGTTTTACGTTCAGTGCCTTCTTTTTCAAAAAACACACCTAATGTTTTAGCGCCACCACCAAATGCAGCAGTAATACGAGATGCAAGGCCATAACCTGTAGACGCACCAATAACTAATACATTTTTAGGCGCATTTTTTAATGCTCCTTGCTGCTTAACATAATTAATTTGTTCTTGAACATGCTCTGCACAGCCAACTGGGTGTGCATTGGTGCAGATAAATCCGCGAATTTTAGGCTTAATGACCATTGATCATCCTATATCTTTTACAATAAAAATTAGCGCTAGTTTAAAGGCTAAAACAAAAAAAACTGATCTGATCAGTTACCAAATGCTCAAACTACCTTCTAGCTACCTGTTATCCAATTTTTGAGCACCCATACAATTAGGCGATTGCGGTGCCTCACCGTCGTGCTCGGTAAATTCTTCAGGGGTGTAAGTGTGCATAGCAAGTGCGTGAATGTGATTTGCTAACTCATCTTTTAAAATTTCGTTAATTTCACGATGACGCTGTAAAAGTCGTTTACCTACAAACTCTTCGCTTACCACAATTACTTTAAAGTGTGACTCAGTGCCTGCACTGTGCATGTGGCTTTCATTAATAACATTTAAATGCTTACAGGCAATTGCCTCGGCTAGCTTGTTGCGTATTTGTTCTTGCATTGACATGTTAACGTCCCTAAATAACTCACTGATTGGCTTACTATAACAATTGAGAGCATCGCATGGCTAATGCTTATTCTTACTTAGCTTTAATATCTCTAAAAGTTAGACTTATTCTTGGGTGTTTAAGTGTTGTTTGTTTAGGTAGTGCATGTTGATATTCTTGTTGGCTATGGCCATTCATTATTAAACAACTACCACTTTGTAATTTTATATTGGTTATTTTGCCACTCGCTTTATGTTTGAGCTTAAATAACCGCTCTGCGCCAAGCGATACACATGCGATAGTAGGCTGCGATCCCAGTTCGGCCTCATCATCGCTATGCCAGCCCATGCAATCATGGCCATCCCGATAATAATTAACCAAAATTGAGTTAAATGGTTGCTGTAGCTGATTCTCTAAACGTGTTCGCATTGCAAGTAATACGTCTGGCCAAGGCTCTAAATCGAGTTTATGCCCAGAATAGCCGTACTCAAGATTTTCTTCGCTGATAAAGCATTGCAGCCTTGGTATTGGCCCCGTTTTACCAAACACTGTAATGTTTGGCTGTTGCCAGTTTAGGTTTTGCTGCAAATAGTAAAATAAATCGAGGCTTTTTTGCGCACTAAGCACCTTACTTTGATAAGAAAAGCCATTTGGTAAAAGTTGGGGGTTGGCGTTTGGCGGTTGCATGTTAGAATTTACCTATCATTTGATTACCGATCATTAAACTATTATGACTACGCAAGCTACGCTCGGCGATAACACCTTTACTCTTGAACGCTTTCCTTTGGATCAAAAAAACCGCAGCTTACAAGCGTGGGATTCAGCAGACGAATACCTTATTGACTATGTCAATGAACACTACCCTGATTGTCGCTCGTTACTGATCTTAAACGACAGCTTTGGTGCACTTAGCTGTTACTTTAGCAAACAACAATTAACAGTTTGTTCAGTAAACGACTCATATATTAGCCATCAGGCGGCTGCTTATAACTTGGCGGAAAACAAAATCGCAACGACGGCGTTTAGCCAGCTTGATAGTTTATCGGCTTTACCTGAGCAAGTAGACCTAGTGTTAGTAAAAGTGCCACGCACGTTGGCTTTTTTACAGTATCAGTTATCTGAACTAAGCGAAGTGCTCGCGCCAGGTACGCCGGTTATTGGCGCAGCAAAAACTAAAGACGTGCATAACTCTACTATAAAAGCATTTGAAGATTTTATTGGTGAAACGAAAACAAGCCTCGCGGTAAAGAAATCACGTTTAATTATTAGCCAAGCCGCTGGCGGTTATAAAGGCGCAGATTTCCCAGTAAGCTGGCCGCTCGAAGGCACTGATTTTACAATAAGTAATCATGCTAATGTGTTTTCACGTGATTCACTTGATATTGGCGCGCGTTTCTTTTTTAATTATTTACCGCAAACAAATAAAGCCAAAAATATTATTGATTTAGGCTGTGGTAATGGCGTGGTTGGTTTAATGACATTAGCGCGCTGTCCTAATGCTCATATTAGCTTTGTTGATGAGTCGTATATGGCGGTTGAATCAGCTCGACTCAACATTGAATTAAACATGGAAGACAAGTTTGAACAATGCACCTTTATAGAGAATGATTGTTTAACTGACTTTGAACGTGAAAGCGCTGATATTGTATTGTGCAACCCGCCCTTTCACCAAGCACAAGCGGTTACCGACCACATCGCGTGGCAAATGTTCAAGCAAGCAAAAGACACATTAAAGGAAGGTGGCGAGCTGCGTATTATTGGTAATCGTCATTTAGATTACCACGACAAACTAAACCGTATGTTTGGAAACTGTACTTTATTGGGCTCTAATAAAAAGTTTGTGGTACTTAGCGCAACTAAAAATAGTGGAACGTTATAAATGAAACTCATAAAGGCATTATTGAGCTGTTGTACATTGGTGGTTTTTTCGGGATGTGCGAGCCAGCCTAACCAACTTATTCTTAACCCTGTTTATAGAAGTGGGCAAATAAGCTCAATAAATAGCAGCTTAAATACCAGTGTAATTGATTTGCGTGGTGACAGTGCAACCTTAAAGCTTATTGAATCAAGCAAAACCAAAACCATTGCCAGCACGGGTATTACTGAATCGGTTAAAAGTGCGCTAGATAGTGCGCTTAGTCGCAATGGCGCCAGCATTTCTAATTTAGCGCAATTGCGTTTTGAGTTAGATATTCACGCACTGCAAGCCGTGGTTACAGAAACGCTAATGAGCCATACCAGTGAAGCTAAGATTGAGTTTGAAGTACGGGTGATTCGCCCAACAAGTAATTTTAGTAAGCGCTACAGCGGTAATGCTAATTTATCTGGACCACTTGGTCATGATAGGGCAAAAATTGAAGGTCAGCTCAATAAGTTGACTGAGCAGTTAATTACCCGCATTGTATCAGACCCTGAATTAATTGCATTTTTAGAAGGTTAACAATGAAGCAACTTTTTTTAATCTGCGTGAGCTTATTATTTAGCGTAAGTAGTTTAGCGGCTCAAGAAGGCCGTTTTGTACAAAAAGATAATATTTTCCCTCGGGTAGAAATTGTGACATCGCTGGGCAGTATTGTGGTTGAGCTAGACCGTTCAAGAGCCCCGATTACGGTCAATAACTTTTTGACTTATGTGTCTGATAAGAGCTATCAAGGTAGTGTATTTCACCGTGTAGAACGCGATGTAGAAAATGATCGTGACTTTGTGATTCAAGGGGGTGGCTATGATACGGATTACGATGGCCTGCATGAAAACGACCCTATTTTTAATGAAAGCGGTAACGGCTTAACTAATGATATGTATAGCATTGCTATGGCTTATCAAGACCGTGAACCACACTCTGGAACGCGTCAGTTCTTTTTTAACATGGATGACAATGACCACTTAAATCCTGGGCGTGATTGGGGATTTGCCGTGTTTGGCAGTGTGATGGAGGGTTATGAGACGCTCGATAAAATCATGGCTGTAAAAACGGGTTTTAATGACAAAATTGGCTACAACTTTGTTCCTGAAAAACCGGTTGTTATATTAAATATTAAGGTGCTTGAGCAAGTTCCTTTATAACTTTTTATCAGAGCAGCCTTGGCTGCTCTTTTTATGAGCCAATGAACCCCTATGAATAGCACACTTTCTGTTCGCGAATACTTTTCTTACTTTAAAGATAAACGTTTAATTAATGTTTTTATATTTGGAATGAGCAGTGGCTTTCCGTGGGTGTTAATTGGCTCGGTAATGTCGGCTTGGCTTAAAGATGAAGGGTTGAGCCGCAGCATGATTGGGCTATTTGGTATTGTGTTTGGTGCCTACAGTATCAATTTTTTATGGTCGCCTTTGATAGACCGCACTAAACTGCCTTTTTTGTACAACTGGCTTGGTCAGCGCCGTAGTTGGATCTTATTTTGCCAAAGCTTTATTTTACTTGGCACGTTGCTACTCGCAGGGCTAGATTTAAAGGCAAACCTAGCGATTGCCGCCGCACTGTGTTTGCTGATCGCCATAGCCTCTGCAACGCAAGATATTGCTATAGATGCTTTTCGAATAGACACTCTTAGTGAAAATGAATCTCACAAAGCCACCGCAGCCGCCGCAATGGCTACATCAGGTTGGTGGACAGGTTATGCTTTATTAGGGGCTGTGCCCTTTTACATGGCGGATATGCCAAATATTGACTGGCCACAGGTCTATTATTTTTTATCTGCGATTATGCTGTTATTAATTAGCTGTGTATTTTGGGCTAAAGAGCCACAATCAAATCGCGAAGCCGTTCATGCCGAGCTAGAACGTGTTTACCTTGAAAAGCTTGCAACGACTAAACAAACACCACTGACAAAAACGCTCGCATGGCTAGGGGTTACCGTGGTTGACCCATTTAAAACCTTTTTTGCTAAAAATGGGGTTAAAACTGCACTAGCACTGCTGGCGTTTATTTTCTTATTTAAAATTGGTGAGGCATTTTTAGCGCGAATGTCGATTGTATTTTATAAAGAAGTCGGCTTTAGCAATACCCAAATAGCAAATTACTCCAAGCTTGGCACAGGTTTAATTACTATCATATTTGCCTTTTTGGGCAGTATTTTTAACCACAAATATGGCATAGTAAAAGGCTTGTTTATTAGTGGTGTAGCCATGGCAGCATCTAACTTAATGTTCTCTTGGATTGCTTTAGCTGGGCCACAAGAACACTTATATGCAATGGCAATTGTGGTTGATGGCTTTACCCAAGCGTGGTCTTTAGTGGCAATGGTTGCTTTTATATCTATGCTGTGTGATAGAGCATTTAGCGCCACTCATTATGCGCTATTGGCATCCTTGGGAAACTTAGGGCGTACGTTATTATCGAGTTACAGCGGCGTGGTTATTGATGATTGGCTGATGGGGAATTGGTCATTATTCTTTGTTTTAACAGCGCTTATGGTGTTACCTTCATTAGTATTTTTATACCTAATAAGACACAAACTATATGCGCTAGAGCAAAATTATCATAAAAATACCTAATGCTTCCCTGCACTAGTGTTGGCTGTAGACGCTAATTTAACTTTACGATTACAGCCAAAAAGAAAGCGTTAGTCAGCTTTAATTAAGCTTAATGCTTCATACGGGTCGACTTCTAATGCATTACAATAGCGAACGAACTCAATCACATCTAAACGACGCTCTTGGTTTTCTATTTTGCCTATAAAAGAATGTGGCGTGCCCAAAATTTGCGCTAAGCTGCGCATTGTATAGCCTTTTTCATGGCGCTTAGTTTTAAGCCACTTTGTTAACTTTGCATTTTCTTCCGAAGATACGGTTTTACCCATCATATACAACTCCTACTCGTTGTTTAACTGTACATATTGCCAAGTGCTCATCGTCGTCAACACCATAAACTCACTGCCACTGACTTAAGCGCAGTGTAAACGCTTACAATTCAACCAACAAAAAACGCTCAAATATGTACTAACTCTTTATTATTGTGAAAAATGAAACCTTGCCCGTTTCATTCTTGGATACATTATATACCATTCACCGTTGATCTGAATGATTAATTAGTAATTCTGCGATTAAAGTTTAACAACAAATATTTACCAAGTCTGAATAAGGTTAAATATTTTTATAACTTTTTTGTTTCATTTAAAAATAAGCTGTTTATTATTAGGGTTTATTGTCCCTAGCTGATAGAGATTAAATCATGTTTAGACTACTCTTTTTACTGCCTATTATTTTATGCTTGGGGTGGTACTTTTTTTTGCGTCATTATGCAATCCCATTAAAGCAGGGTAAAAAAGGCTTTATCTATATTTTAGCTTTCTCAGCGTTTGTACTTGGTTTTTTTGTGTTGATAATGCAAATAACAGAATACAGCCCAACTGAGTTATAATTACTACAGACATAAAAAAACCGCTGATTAAGCGGTTTTTTTGGATAACGATATTTTTATACGCTAAAACTAGCGCCACAGCCACATGTGGTGGTCGCATTAGGATTAGAGACAAAAAAGCGTGCCCCTTCTAATCCTTCAGTGTAGTCAACTTCACCATCAACTAAATACTGGATACTCATAGGGTCAATGACTAAGGTAACCCCATTTTTAACAATTTCTAAATCGCCCAGGTTTGCTTTTTCATCAAAAGTAAAACCGTATTGAAAACCTGAACACCCACCGCCTGTGACATAAACACGCAGTTTTAGATCTGGGTTTTCTTCTTCGTCGATTAACTGTTTAACACGCACAGCGGCTGCGTCGCTAAACTTAATGGGTAATTCTTCAGACATCTTATAACCCTCAATACCTTAATACTAATGCGTGAGATTATCTAATACCTGAGTGTTTTAATCAAGTATAGTTAATCCTGCTTCTACGCTCCAATGCTAACATGGCTTGTTTAGCTCACTCTGTGAATAGGTGCAGTATAAATTAAATTTAAATTAATCTGTTGTTAAAAATCTCAAGGACTTCCCTAGACTATTTTGATAAACTTGACGCCTAAAAATGCTACGGGGAAATAAAGCATGTGGCTTGAGCGACTGAGACGTCGATTAGCAAAACCAAAAACATCCGTACAATTATGCTTATTAGGCGTAAGTGCCGGATTAATTGCTGCATTTTTTATTATACTGTTCCGCTTAACCATTTTATTTTTTCAAAGCTTATTTCTAGAAACCCCTGACGATTTTACCACTCTACCCACTTTAGAACGGGTATTAATGCCCTTAGTGGCAGCGTTATTAATAGCTACATTTGCCGCTTTCACTGGTTTTAAACATTACCGCTTAGGTATTCCTTTTGTAATACACAGAATCAAGCGCCATTACGGGCAAATGCCACTGTATAACACGGTTAATCAGTTTGTTGGTGGTGCGCTGGCACTGATCAGTGGTTTTTCTGTTGGCCGGGAAGGCCCATCAGTTCACATGGGAGCAGCAGGGGCAAGCATATTAGCGAATAAATTACACTTACCTCACAACGCTATGCGTACCCTCAGTGGTTGTGGCGTTGCCGCGGGAATTGCTGCGTCGTTCAATACGCCTCTTGCTGCGGTTATTTTTGTAATGGAAGTGGTGCTCAGGGAATACAAAGTACATATTTTTGTGCCGATAATGCTCGCAGCTGTTACCGGCGCATTAGCCACTCAGTTTGTATTTGGTGAGGGCTCAGAACTTGCGTTGATTAGCATTGCCCCCTTAAGTGGTTGGCATTACCCCTATTTGATTTTGTGTGGCATGGGGCTGGGCGCGGTGGCTTATGCTTTTAACCAAAACTTAATGCTGATTATTAAAACCTTTAAACCATTAAGTATGTTTCCACGTTTAATAATTGCAGGGTGTATTGCCAGTTTAATTGCTTACGCAGTTCCACAAGCAATGGGCTCGGGTATGAGTGCGATAACTATTGCGGTAGAGTCACCTGAAAATATTCAACTACTCACCACTATTTTAATTGCCAAGTTATTAGCCACTTTGTTTGCTATTGGCTTAGGTATCCCTGGTGGGTTAATTGGTCCCGTTATTGGGCTTGGCGTTTTAACCGGCACTTTAATGGCATTTTTTGCCCAGTTTATTAGCCCTGGGACTGACATAGCAGGCACTTATGGCGTGCTTGGCATGGCAGGCTTACTGGCGGCAACGTTGCACTCCCCCTTAGCAGCACTGACCACCGTGATGGAGCTGACCTCTTCACCGGAAATTATTGTACCGGCGATGATCGTCATTACCACCGCCTACGTTACAGCTTTGCAGGTATTTGGTAACCGCTCTATATTTTTACAGCAATTAGACTTTCAGGGATTACCTTACCATGTATCTCCCGCCACTGAAGCCCTACAAAAAGTAGGGGTGATGGATGATATGGATGAAGACTTTAAACTGCTCTACTCCGATGATAAAGAGCAAATAAAAAACAGCCTAGATGCCATGGACAGCCAAACACCGTTAATTGTGTTTGACGAGGAAAATGGTTATCGCCTAGCTGAATATGACTTAAGTTTAATGTCTGATCAGGCGGTCAATATAAAATACATTAACTTACAAGGTATTAGCAGCCAAGCCACCCTTGCAGATGCATTTGAAATTTTAAATGATAAACGCAGTGGCGCGCTTTATGTGTATAACTTGCTAGATAATCAACAAATTATGGGATTACTACGGTGGGATCAAATCCACCATATTCTAACCATACGCAACAGTTTACTTTAACAATAATGAGAACAGTATGAGCGCATTATTAATTTACAAAACCTTGCACGTATTTTTTATGATTGCTTGGTTTGCCGGTATTTTTTACCTACCTCGCCTTTTTGTTTATCACGCTATGAGTGAAGAAAAATCGTGTAACTCAATGCTAAAAGTAATGGAACGTCGGCTACTTTATTTTGTTACTCCCTTTGCTGTGCTTACCGCAGTATTTGGCGTGTTAACCATCTTTGAATACGGCCGCGAATGGTTTCGTTACAGCATGTGGTTGCATTACAAACTAGTGCTGGTAATCATTTTATATATTTATCATGGCTACTGTTTCAAGTTATTAGCTGATTTTAAACACGATAGAAATACTAAAAGCGATCGGTTTTACCGAATTTTCAACGAACTACCTGTTTTAGCGTTACTCGTAATAGTTGCCTTAGCCATAATTAAGCCAAGCTTTTAAATACAGGATTATAAATTACACTGCCAAGTCGCAAACTAAGTTTGTATAATACGCGCGATTGCGTGCTCCTTTATGGATTATCGCGCCTTTTTGAATAACTAGGAATAACCCCATGTTCAGTTTCCAAGGTGAAAATATACTCTCTGTTAATCAACTCGATCGAGACTGTATTGAACGTATATTTACTGTGGCAAAAAAAATGGAGCCATACGCTAAAAAACAAAAGCGTACCAATGTGCTTGAAGGCGCTATTTTAGCGAACCTGTTTTTTGAACCTAGTACGCGTACTCGTGTTAGTTTTGGCACTGCGTTTAATTTACTCGGTGGACTAGTTCGTGAAACCACCGGTATGCAAAGCTCAGCACTTGCTAAAGGCGAGTCTCTATATGATACCGCACGTGTTATTTCAGCCTATGCTGATGCGGTTGCAATGCGCCATCCTGACTCAGGCTCTGTAGCTGAATTTGCAACAGGCTGCAGCGTACCAGTAATAAACGGTGGCGATGGCCCCAATGAGCACCCTACTCAAGCACTGCTTGATTTATTAACCATTGAGCGTGAACTTAGCCGCTTCGATCAAAATATTGATGGTATGCACATTGCGCTAGTCGGCGATTTAAAATATGGTCGTACCGTTCACTCGCTATCAAAGTTATTATGCCATTACAAAGACATTCGATTTTCAATGGTCGCCCCTAATGGCTTACAAATGCCTGACTCGATTTTATCTGCCGTTGAAAATGCAGGACATAAAATTGAGCTGGTCGATAAAATGGAAGGTAACTTAGCAGCCGATATCGTTTATCAAACACGCATTCAAGAAGAGCGTTTTCCGTCGCAAGAAGAAGCCAACAAGTACCGTGGTGGATTTAGAATTAGCCAGTCTATTTACAATAGCCATTGCAAACCTAATTCGGTATTAATGCATCCGCTTCCTCGCGATAGCCGTTTAGAGGCAAACGAACTTGATAACGACTTAAATGCTAACGACAATCTAGCAATATTCCGCCAAGTACAAAATGGCGTACTTATTCGTATGGCGCTGTTTGCTTTAACCCTCGGCGTAGAAAACAAAGTCGAGCAGTATGAAGTAGACGTTCCTTGGTTTAGCCGCAAACGCGATAGCTAAGCTTTTAATTTTAAAGTGATAAAACAATAGGATTTTTCATGACAATTAGCCAAGACTTATTTAAACGAGCTCAAGACTCTATTCCTGGTGGCGTAAATTCACCAGTGCGTGCTTTTAATGGTGTAGGTGGTACTCCGCTGTTTATTACTAAAGCACAGGGCGCGTTTACATTTGATGCTGATGGCAACCGTTACATTGATTATGTGGGCTCTTGGGGCCCAATGATTATGGGCCACAATCACCCTGAAATAAAACAAGCAGTGCATGATGCGGTAGAAAATGGTTTAAGCTACGGTGCACCTACCGAAGCTGAAATTTTAATGGCTGAAAAAGTTAAAGAGCTAGTCCCATCTATCGAAAAAGTACGTATGGTAAGCTCAGGTACTGAAGCAACAATGAGTGCAATTCGCCTAGCTCGTGGTTTTACTGGTCGTGACAAAATTTTAAAGTTTGAGGGTTGTTACCACGGCCATGCAGATTCACTGCTAGTAAAAGCCGGCTCTGGTGCATTAACTATGGGTGTACCTAACTCTCCGGGCATTCCTGAAGATTTAGCTAAGCATACACTCACGGTATCGTTTAACAATATTGAAGAAGTGAAAGCTATTTTTGCTAAATACGCCGATGAAATCGCGTGTATTATTGTTGAGCCAGTTGCAGGTAACATGAACTGTATCCCACCAGTACCTGGCTTTTTAGAAGGACTGCGTGAAGTCTGTGATCAGTACCAATCTGTGCTTATTTTTGACGAAGTAATGACAGGTTTTCGTGTAGCCCTTGGTGGCGCTCAGGCTTACTACAACATCAAACCAGACTTAACCTGTTTAGGTAAAGTAATTGGTGGTGGCATGCCAGTAGGCGCGTTTGGTGGTAAAACAGAAATTATGGATTACATCGCACCTGTAGGCCCAGTTTATCAAGCGGGTACACTTTCAGGAAACCCAATTGCTATGGCTGCAGGTTTAAAATCACTTGAGTTACTAAGTGCACCTGGCGTTCACGAAAAATTAGAAGCTATTAGTAAAGCGATTTGTGAAGGCTTTGAAGCTGCAGCTAAGAAAGCAGGCATTGCCTTAACGACTAACTACGCTGGCGGCATGTATGGCTTTTTCTTTACTGATGCAGAAAAAGTAACTACTTACCAACAAGCCACTGAATGTGATTTAGAGCGCTTTAAAAAGTTCTTCCACTTTATGCTTGAAGAAGGGGTTTATTTAGCGCCTTCAGCGTTTGAAGCTGGTTTTGTTTGTGCTGCGCACACAGAGCAAGAAGTTCAAGCAACGATTGAAGCGGCAGAGCGCGCTTTTGCAAAACTATAACGTTTAGTTCATAAGAACGCTTACCCATAAAAA
>NZ_BADW01000070.1:0-1302 GCF_000241165.1 Pseudoalteromonas sp. BSi20439 | reverse complement strand
CCACTTGTTATTTCCTCAATAACAAGCAATAAATAATTTCCTTATTAATAAATTCAAACATAATTTTTATCAGCTATCAGCTATCAGCTATCAGCTATCAGCTATCAGCTATAAGCTCGACTCTTCTATACTAACCTGCTAATATTCTTGGCTATTCTTTAATATTCAGCTTCTTATCTCTGCATGAATTACCAAGAATCTAATCTCACTTTAAAAAAGGAAGCATTAAGATGAGTACATTAGGTCAGCAATTAAAGCAGCTAAGAAATAATAAAAAATTGAGCCAACCTGAATTTGCCCAGCAAGCGGGTATAGAGCAGAGTTATTTATCCAAGCTTGAAAACGATAAATCAATTCCCTCCAATGAAATATTTAGAGCTTTATTGATAGCATTAGATCTTTCAATTGATGAGTTTATGAAGCCACTAGTATCGAGTCACGATAAAGTTAGACTGATGCAAATACCCGATGTAGAGCTGTGGTATAAAAGTAAAGCAGTAAAGAGCTCAGCCACACAGCGTAAGGTTATTTATCTCGCAATGTTTTTAATATCTATTGGTTGTGCATTGTTTTATGCAGGACATAAAAACTATGTGTTCAATGAGCGCTTTTACGAATATAAATCACAAGGTGTGATCAAAACAGGTGAACCTCTGAATGTTTTTACTCATTGGAGCAATTATATTATTGAGTCGAATCGAGAAAAAAGAGATGAGAAAAATCGGGAAATGCTGGCCAGAAGGGTACCAAGTTTTAAGTTAATGGATGAGTATGTCGGTGAATCATTTGTTGAAGAGGTTGAGGGAGGTAAACGTGTTTATACTGCAAATGAGCTTTCGCGGACTATGCCACATGCAGGCAATAGTTGGTTTGAGTTTTTAGGTATTTTTGCTGCTGTATTTGGTTTGGCGCTCGCTTTACTGGAACCTAGATTAACCAAGCAATAAAAAGCCTGCGTACATGAAAACGCAGCAGGCTTTAATATAAATTGGCTTACAATTACCCTTGTGGGCCAAATAACTCTTTTAAGTAAGTATCTAAAAAGTTTAGGTAGGCGTTGGAGGCGCTGATACGGTTTTCTTTTTTGCTAAAACCGTGGCCTTCATCATCAAATAATACATACTCTACTGGCACACCATTAGCTTTAACCGCAGCAACCAACTCATCGCTTTCAATTTGTAATACGCGTGGATCATTAGCACCTTGAATAACCATTAAAGGCTTAGTGATGTTATCGGCATGAAATAGCGGTGAAATAGCACGGTGACGTTCACCATCGGTGGCAGGATCGCCCATTTCTAT
>NZ_BADW01000071.1:0-9027 GCF_000241165.1 Pseudoalteromonas sp. BSi20439 | reverse complement strand
GGTTGTTTTTTATTGTCTGATATATTAATGTGCATAAATACTTGAACAATTTGCCTCCCGCTTAAGGAAGAAAATTGTTATAAATACTAAATCTTTATAAATATTTTTCGTTTATAAAGCATATTCGAAATTACCCAAAAGCCAATAACATGCAATAAAGCAAAGGTGAACGATGCCAATTTAGCGCTCATAACCAAGGCGAGTTGCTGATACATCCAATCCCCCAAGTTTAGCTCGCCAATATTAATCAGTGAATAGCTCAGTACCCACACAGCCGATAATACATATATAAACAGTGGGTTTGACCCATACACAATTAATGGATTAACAAGGCGCTCAGGTTTAACAATGTCGCAAAGCCAAACAAAAAATGCCAACACAATACAAGCAATCCCGGATGTGTAAATAACAAAGCTACTAGTCCAAAGCGATTTATTAATTGGCATCACCATTGAGGTTAATTGCCCAATAACAACTGCAACTACACCAATAACTAACAGCCGTTTAATACTTGCCCACTGGCAACTTGTGCTCGTTAACAGGCGCGTTACTTCAAAACCAAATAAGACACTCACCACAGCGGGTAACGTACTGATCAGCCCTTCTGGATCAAATGCGAGCCCTTTGCCTTGCCATAAATGCGACTCACCTAGTACGGCAATATCAACCGCTCTAACTAGGTTATGTTCGAGTGTATAAGCGTTTTCAGCGCCAACGCTTAACAGTAATAACCAATAAGCAACTAAGATAATAACCGATAGCGTTAACACCCCTCGCCTATTTAAAAACAACACACAGATAGACGCTAAAATATAGGCTATCCCTATACGTTGCAGTACACCTAATATTCTCAAGTTTTCAATATTGGTAGTAAAGGGATAAATATTTAAAGCTAGACCAATGGCAAATATAATTGCTCCACGTTTAACTAGTCTTAATACTTGGCTAGCACTGGCTGCACTGTTAGTTTTTTTGAACGAAAAAAACATCGCAGAGCCAATAATAAACATAAAAAACGGAAAAATTACATCCGTAGGGGTACAACCATGCCAATCTGCATGAAGTAAAGGGGCATACACATGGGACCACGATCCCGGAGTGTTTACCAGTATCATTAACGCTATGGTTAGCCCACGCATAGCATCAAGTGCTTTATACCTTGTCATTTTGGCTCCTATTTAATAATTTGTATTTCTACAAATGACAACGCTGTCACTTTGTAGTAAAAAAACTTAAATCGCAAGTAATTTAGATAAGTGGAGTTGTTGAATTAAAAAAGCCGCAGAATCAATAATGAAACGGCGGCTTTAAATCAGAATTTGTTACTTTAGGAGCGGTTTATTGCTGTCCTTTATAGTGCTTGCTCTAACTGTGGTAAAACATCAAATAAGTCAGCAACTAAACCGTAATCAGCTACTTGGAATATTGGCGCATCAGGGTCTTTATTAATGGCAACAATAACTTTTGAATCTTTCATACCCGCAAGATGCTGAATGGCACCACTAATACCCACAGCAATATATAAATTAGGCGCGACAATTTTACCTGTTTGCCCTACTTGCATATCGTTAGGCACAAAGCCCGCGTCAACCGCTGCACGTGATGCACCAATAGCGGCACCGAGTTTATCGGCAATGCCATTTAATAATGCAAAATTTTCACCATTTTGCATACCACGACCACCCGAAATAACCACATCTGCAGCCGTTAGCTCTGGACGCTCTGATTCAGTTTGTTCAACACTAACAAAACTGCTTAACTGTGAATCAGAGACTGCATCTACAGCGGTTACATTAGCTGGAGCTTGCTCGCCTTGTAAATCAAAGCTACTTGCACGTACTGTGATCACTTTTTTACTATCGAGCGATTTAACCGTTGCAATAGCATTACCCGCGTAAATTGGGCGCTTAAATGTATCTGCGTCAATTACGTCAATAATTTCTGAAATCTGCGCTACATCTAATAATGCGGCAACACGCGGCATAAAGTTTTTACCTGTAGTAGTTGCACTTGCCACAATATGGCTGTAACTATCTGCAAGTGATAACACTAGATCTGTCATACTTTCAGCAAGTTGATGCTCATAAACTGCATTATCAGCAAGTAAAACATTCGCAACACCCTCAATGCTCGCGAGTGACTCACTCATGGCGCCAAGGTTTATGCCTGCTAATAATACATCTACGTCAAAGCCTAATTTTTTAGCTGCATTAATCGTTTTTGAGGTTTCTGGTTTTAAGGCACCGTTATCGTGCTCTGCAATTACAAGAGTTTTCATTTAAATCACCTTTGCCTCTGTTTTAAGTTTTTCTACAAGCTGTGCAACATCTTCAACAATAATCCCGCCGCTACGTTTTGCAGGCTCTTCTACACTGACCAATTCAATACGCGGGGCTAAATCTACACCTAGCGAATCAGCCGCAATCACCTCTAAAGGCTTACGTTTTGCTTTCATAATATTAGGTAGCGACGCATAACGCGGCTCGTTTAAACGTAAATCGGTGGTTACAATCGCTGGTAAATTAAGTGCAACAGTTTGCAAACCGCCATCAACTTCGCGGGTTACATTCACTTTGCCATTTTCAATAACAACTTTTGAAGCAAATGTACCTTGGCCGCGATTAGTTAGTGCAGCGAGCATTTGACCTGTTTGATTATTATCAGAGTCGATAGACTGCTTGCCTAAAATAACGAGCTCAGGAGATTCTTGCTCAACCACTTTCGCAAGTAACTTTGCAATATGAAGAGATTCTAGGTTTTGCTCGGTTTCAACATGAATCGCTTTATCAGCGCCAAGGGCAAGTGCTGTGCGTAATTGTTCTTGCGATGCTTTAGCGCCAATGGTAACAACAACTACTTCGCTTGCAGTACCGGCTTCTTTTAAACGAATCGCTTCTTCTACCGCAATTTCACAAAATGGGTTCATTGCCATTTTTACGTTTGTTAAATCAACACCGCTGTTATCAGGTTTAACGCGAGCTTTTACGTTGTAATCAATCACTCTTTTTATTGGTACGAGAACTTTCATAGGGACTCCATAATTATTTAAACCTATAAGCTAACGTATACGTCAACCTATTTATTTTATGAAATCAGACTACTTCCTGTTGACGTAAACGTCAACCTAAAATAACCTTAAACTATTCACAACCTGTAACGTTTAATTTGCATCACAAAATAACAGGTTGCTTAGCTTACTTTTTGCCTACAGGGCAAAAGTGAGTCCGTCATAGATAAAGAGGTTATTATGATTGAACGCGAAACCATGGAATTTGACGTTGTTGTTGTAGGGGCTGGTCCTGCGGGGCTTTCAACAGCAATTAAACTCGCGCAGCAAGCACAAGAAAAACAACAAGAGTGCATGATATGTGTAGTTGAAAAAGGCTCAGAAGTTGGCGCACATGTATTATCAGGTGCCGTTTTTGAAACCAAAGCACTGGACGAATTACTGCCAAATTGGCAGGAGCTTGGCGCTCCTGTGTCGACTAAAGTGGTAAATGATGAAATTTACTGGTTTAACAACGAACATAAAGCAACCTCAATTCCTCACTTTGCTACACCTAATACATTTCATAATAACGATAACTACATTGTTTCTATGGGTAATGTATGTCGCTGGTTGGCAGAGCAAGCAGAAAACCTTGGAGTAGAAATATTTCCTGGCTTTAGTGCGCATTCAGTCATTATTGAAGATGATGTTGTAAAAGGCATCATTACTGGCGATATGGGTGTAGATAAAAATGGCAATGAAAAAGACGGTTACATGCCAGGCATGGAGCTACGCGCTAAGTACACAGTATTTGCTGAGGGCTGTCGCGGTCATTTAGGTAAGCAGCTGATCAATCAGTTTGCTTTAGACGATGAATGTTCACCACAGCATTATGGTTTAGGTTTTAAAGAAATTTGGCAAGTTGATGAATCTAAACATCAATTGGGTAAAGTTGTACACGGAACCGGTTGGCCATTGAGTGGCGACACTGGCGGTGGCGCCTTTATGTATCATAGCGAAAACAACCAAGTGGTTGTGGGGTTAATTGTTGATTTAAATTACTCTAACCCACACTTAAGCCCATTTGATGAATTTCAACGATTAAAACATCACCCGGTATTTAAAAACACCCTTGAAGGGGGTGAGCGCATTGCTTACGGTGCACGTGCTATTGCTAAAGGCGGTTTGCATTCATTACCCAAAATGCACTTCCCGGGTGGCTTGCTAGTGGGTTGTGATGCAGGCACGCTTAACTTTGCAAAAATTAAAGGCAACCACACGGCAATGAAATCAGGCATGATAGCCGCTGAAGTTATTTTTAATGCCCTACAAAACGATTTAGCCAATACTGATTTAACTCAATACACTACTGAGTTTAAAAAGTCATGGGCGTATAAAGAGCTGTATCAGTCACGCAACTTTGGCCCTGCTATGCATACCTTAGGTAAATTTGCAGGCGGCGCATACAATACGCTTGATCAAAACATTTTTAAGGGTGCCCTACCGTTTAGCTTTAAAGATAACGTGCCTGACCATGCAACTTTAAAAGACGCTGACCAGGCTGAAAAAATTAACTACCCTAAGCCAGATGGCAAACTCAGTTTTGATAAGCTTTCTTCGGTATTTTTATCTAACACTAACCATGAAGAGTCGCAGCCATGTCATTTACACCTTAAAGATGCATCAATCCCGATTAAGGTTAACTTAGTTAAATTTGATGAACCCGCGCAGCGCTACTGCCCTGCTGGTGTTTACGAAGTGCAAGAGGTAGAAGGCGAGCAAACCTTTGTGATCAACGCGCAAAACTGTGTGCATTGTAAAACCTGTGATATTAAAGATCCGAGCCAAAATATTACCTGGGTAACACCTGAAGGTGCTGGTGGCCCTAACTACCCTAATATGTAACATCCTTTCTATTGAAATTATAAACTTATCCTAAATTGCAGGGGCTTCGGCCCCTTTTTTGCGCTATGCTGTTAAGTAATATGAATAAATGAGAGTGTGTTATGGCGTCGTCGAGTGTAATTTTTCGTTTTTTAGCAGAGCCAACCGATGTAAATTTTGGTGGTAAGGTGCATGGCGGTGTGGTCATGAAGTGGATTGACCAAGCGGGTTATGCCTGTGCTGCGGGCTGGAGCGGCCATTACTGTGTAACGGTATCGGTTGCAGGCGTTAAGTTTAGCCGCCCTATTTTAGTGGGCCAAATTGTAGAAGTTGAGGCAAAAATTGCACATACCGGCAAAACTAGTATGCAAATTTTTATTCAGGTTCGCTGTGGCGATCCGAAAACGCAAAACCTAGTTGAAACCAACCACTGTGTTATTAGCTTTGTTGCTATGGATGAAACAGGTTACCCCGTGGCAGTGCCAGAATTTAAATCGGTTACTGACGAAGACAAAAAGCTTGAGAACTACGCAATTAAAATGAAACAAATAGCCATAGAAACAGAAAACCTATTAGATAAAGTTTAACTTAGTACCTTTTGCAGGTATGTATAAACTACAACAACCTGTAAAAGCTACAATTTTTTAATTTTTATACATTTACAGTACGCTGAATGCCTGAATATTTTGCGTACTAAACACACCAAGTTAGTTCAATAAACACCCACTAAAGTACAAATTTTAGGCTAAGCAATACTTGGCACGCTCACTGCAATTAGTAAATTGATGTTTGATAAATTAAGTCGAACACATCGATATTATTTTTTAAAGGAGCTATACAATGATTAAAACACTTTCTCTTTCTGCACTTGCTTTAGCAACACTGGGTTTTAATTCAGCGGCACAGGCTGATGTTACCGACATGGACTCTCCACGCATTTATACCGGTATTGGTTATGGCCAATATTCATTTCAGTTTGAGGATAGCGAAAACGACATCGATTTTGATGACGACGCGCAAATGTTAAAAGGTTACATTGGTACTCAATTTAATGAACATTTAAGCCTTGAGCTTGCTTATCAAAACTTTGATGAAGTGAGTGATATAGACAGTAAAGCAGAAATTGATGGCGTATCGTTAGCCGCGCGGTTTGCAGCACCTATCACTGAAGACTTTTCTGTTTATGCAAAAGGTGGTTGGTTTGAATGGGATGCTGACGTTACTCAAGAACTACCCGTTGGCAGCATAAGTGCATCTCAAGATGGTGGTGACGTATTTTACGGTGCAGGTATTGAATATGCATTTACAACCAATATGCAAGTGCGTTTAGAGTATGAGCGTTACGAATTAGAAGATGATATTGATCCAGAAATGGATGTTGCGTCAGTATCATTTCAATACATGTTTTAATAACAACTCAATAATTGCAATGTGAGGGTAAGGCTAGGTTTAGCCTTGCCCTTTTTTATTCCACATTTAAACCAATCAGTCTAAAATTTCTTTATGCTGATTATATTAAGCTAATGCCAGCAACGTTAATAACAGGTAGAATAATGCTCTATTTTTTCTATAACCGAGCATTATGAGCGATTATCAAATTTCGGCTATTGGCCATATTCAATCTCCGTATAAACAAAAATTTGCTATACCTAGGCAGCCACGTTTAGTGCCTGAAGCTAAAGCTAAACTTATTTTTGCCAAAGAGTTTAATCGTGAAGAATTTGTTCGTGGTTTAGATGAATTTAGCCACATTTGGCTGTTATTTCGTTTTCATGAAACTGCTGATAAAGGCTATTCAGCGATGGTACGCCCGCCTCGCTTAGGCGGTAACGAACGCAAAGGCGTATTTGCCACCCGTGCTACTTTTCGTCCAAATGCTATTGGTATGAGCGCTGTAAAGTTAGAGGGAATTGAATACAAGAATGGGCAGTTAGCGTTATTGCTCGCCGGTATAGATTTACTTGATGGCACACCCATTGTAGATATAAAACCTTATTTACCCTATTCAGACTCATTACCGGATGCAAGCGCTGGATTTGCCGATACGCGTCCAGAAACTCAAATGAGTGTTGAATTTAGTGAGCAAGCGCTCGATTTTATTGCTAAGCAACAACACTACCCTGAGCTACAAGCGTTTATTAGTAATGTGCTAAAACAAGATCCACGCCCTGCCTACAAAAAGCAAAAACAAGGCATGCAAAGCTATGGTATGAATTTGTATGAATACAATATTACTTGGCAAGTGACTGACTCTCACCATCTCGTTACTGATATAGAAATTAGTTAAACCTACTGTAAAGCCCTGCTATGGCTATAAAATGCGATAAAAAATCACTTAGCGCTTTAGTGTCAATGCAACCGCTGGTAAACTGAGCGCCTTAATTAAAAGAACATATCACTCTATTTCGGAAAAAACATGCGTACTAGTCAATATATACTCGCTACACTTAAAGAAACGCCATCCGATGCGGAAATTGTCTCGCATCAATTAATGCTTAGAGCCGGAATGATCCGTCGCGTCGCTTCGGGTTTATACACTTGGCTTCCCTCTGGCTTACGTGTGCTAAGAAAAGTAGAAAACATAGTACGCGAAGAAATGGATAAAGCCGGCGCAATTGAAATGCTTATGCCTGTTATTCAGCCTGCTGATTTATGGGAAGAGTCTGGCCGCTGGAGTGAGTTTGGTCCTGAGTTAATGCGCTTTACCGACCGTCATAATCGTGAATTTGCTATGGGTCCTACCCATGAAGAAGTGATCACCGATTTTGTTCGTAAAGAAATTAACAGCTACAAACAACTACCAATTACTTTGTACCAAGTACAAACTAAAGTACGTGACGAGCGTCGCCCACGATTTGGTGTTATGCGTGCCCGTGAATTTACTATGAAAGATGCCTATTCATTCCATTTAACCGATGAATGTTTAGATGCAACTTATCAAGTAATTCACAAAGCCTACTGTAATATTTTTGAACGTTTAGGCTTAGATTACCGCCCAGTAATTGCAGATACAGGCTCTATTGGCGGTAGTGTATCGCATGAGTTCCATGTACTCGCTGAATCTGGCGAAGATGCCATTGCTTTTAGTGATGCCAGCGACTATGCCGCTAATATTGAAAAAGCCGAAGCACTAGCGCCAACTGAAGCGCGCCCACAAGCAAGCAAAGAGCTAAAAGCATTCCCAACGCCTGATGCTAAAACAATTAATGAGCTGAAAAAACACTATGGTGTAAAACCCCATCGCGGTGTTAAAACATTAGTGGTTTATGGCACTCCTAATGAAGACGGCGTACGCGGCCTTGTTGCATTAGTACTGCGTGGTGATCATGAACTAAATGAACTTAAAGCTGAAAAACACCCACTGGTTGATTCTCCACTAGAAATGGCAACCGAGGCAGATATTGTTGCTGCCATTGGCGCAAAACCAGGGTCTTTAGGGCCTATTGGCTTAAACATGCCTATTATTGTTGATAGAACAGCGAATGTAATGGCTGATTTTGTAGCCGGTGCCAACAAAGACGATGAGCACTTTAGTGGCATTAACTGGGATCGCGACGTAACAGACTACGAAGTTGCTGATATCCGTAATATCGTAGAAGGCGATCCTAGCCCATGTGGTCAAGGCACGTTGCAAATCAAGCGCGGTATTGAAGTGGGTCATATTTTCCAACTAGGTACTAAGTACTCAGAAGCAATGAAAGCAGGTGTACTGAGCGAATCAGGTAAAAACCAAATAATGACTATGGGTTGTTATGGAATTGGTGTATCACGTATTGTTGCTGCAGCTATTGAGCAAAATAACGACCAATACGGTATTACATGGCCTAAAGCTATCGCGCCTTTCGATTTAGCAATTGTGCCAATGAATATGCATAAATCGCATCGTATTCCTGATATTGCTAATAACCTATACCAAGGTTTAAAAGATGCAGGCTTAGATGTGCTATTTGATGACCGTAAGGAGCGCCCTGGTGTTATGTTTAACGACATGGAATTACTTGGTGTGCCTTACACGCTTGTAATTGGTGAGCGTAACCTTGATGAAAACAAGGTAGAACTTAAAAACCGCCGCACTGGCGAAAAGCTAATGATAGATATTGATAGCGCGATTGAAACAATCAAAAATCAATTTAATGCATAAGCTTAAAGTTAAT
>NZ_BADW01000072.1:0-18042 GCF_000241165.1 Pseudoalteromonas sp. BSi20439 | reverse complement strand
AAGTTTTGGTAGTACATTCCAGAATGAGTAGTTTCTGAAAACACCAAACAATATTTTTAGCAATCTTGATAGCCACCAGATAGCAGGCTCGTCATCTATAGAGGCCAATTCATTCAGGTCCGTTAAATACTCCAGACCTAAATAGAGATACTCTTCCTTACCAGAATAAATATATTCCAAGACTAAATTGAGGGACTTAGACAAAATAACTGCATAATGCTTGCTATTCTGTTCAAGTTCATCATCAGAAACTTCATCATACTCATCGTCAAACTGAATTTTGTTAATTTCGTGAATAAGTGCTTGCAGATCTTTTTTCAAGAAATTGCTAAACAGCTTAATCAATGCTGATTCAGCTTTAACATTTTTGATCGCTATAAACGATTTTGAATACTGAGAAGCTAGATAAAATGATAGGCTGCTTACAACTAAATAGAAGCTACTTTGCTCATTAATTTCTGTGTTCTGTGAGTGTATGTAGTGAATAATATCACCAGCTTTCTCAAAAGCTTTTATTGCAATGTCATTAACTTCACTTTTCTCCGCTATAGAACAACCTATAGACAAATACGCAAACGCAATACCGTTAACCCGCTCTGTTAATCCTTCCGTAAAATTTGGAAAGTTAGCTTCATCTTCTTTGACAGCTAAAAGGATATTTTTGGCATTTGATTGCGCAATCAAATTTTGGGCAAACTCATCGTTTTCAAGTTTTTCAAATAGTTCCTGAGCTTTTACGATATCCATATCTACTTCATTACCATTTTTAATGCTTCTTTAAAGCAATCTTTTATTAATTGATTGGGGTTATCTTCACCATAGGAAACTATAACAAGATCACTATTACTAGAATTTAGGTGTTTCTCTATGGTTTTATAGGCTGACGTTTCACTATGATAAAAACCAACGTAAATAACAGGTGTTTTTTTCGTATGAAGGTTAGTGATCAAATCATCAACTTCGTCCGCTAAATCAACATCACCCATTTCTTCTAACCTATCGCTAACAAAAGTAAGAGATATAGGAAGATTCTTATTAGATAAGGATTTGACGATATCGTCTAAAGCTTGCTTACTTTTGGTGGCTCGGAACTTAGATTCTCCCATTATCACTTTATTTTGAATATTCTGTTTTTCAAAAAGTAGTAAGTCATCTCCCTTCATTGATTGCTCAACGTTTGGGTTATATCTCAACTTATATACTAGGATTTCTAAACCTGATGATTCAGTAAGGTACTCAGCAAGGATAATTTCACCTAAATTACCTTTCTGTGTTGTTGCTGATTTCACAGGGAAAGGAACTCTTCCGTCCATGTAGTTAGCAAAGCCGTGCTTGTCTAAGAGCTGCTTTTTCCTTTCTATTCTAGCCAAACGTGCTTCAGTAACGTGATGTTTAACTATCCATTGTGATAAATGATCTATTAAAGTTGCTTTACTTATCCCTTTGTTTGTAAGCTTTCGATGCTTTTTATGAGCCGTTGCAGGTGTATCTTCACATTTGAACCAGTCGAAAAATAAACCAGACTGAGGATGTTTACCTATTAACTTGCTTTGAGCCGTTAATTGTTTTTTAGTAGCCATAACTTCTCATTTAATCCCTTATGCAGCTCGATTCTTTTTAAAATTCTCAGCTTGCTCGAAAATTTCTTTATACACTTCATCACGATCAACAGGCGGGTAGCCAAACTTAGCTAGCAACATTATGAGGTCTACTTTTAGTTCAGCCTTAATATCTTCCCGTTGGCTCCAGTCTGTGTATTTAGCCTTATCATCAACAATATCTTTTACCGCTTTAGCTAAGTCGAGAAGCTTATCTTCTGGGTAGTTGAAGTCATATTTTATCGCTAGTGCCAGTAAAATATCGTAAAAAGCTTTCTCTTCAAGGTTAATACCCATGTCAGCGAATGAACCCATTTCAGACTTGAGATCTTGATACATATTGATGATTTCATCAGAGAAGTCTTCAAGTACTTCACTGACTAAAACATCTTCTTCTTTGCGCTCGTTATACTTATCAACCAATGATTTAAAACGCGCAGAGAAATCGACCGCTTTTAGCTTATTGACTTGCTTAAACTCGCCAATGGCCTTTGCCAACATTTGCTGAAGTAATTTGATTTTGGTATTGGGAAGCTTAATTTTTTCAATTTTTGCTAAGTAATCATCATCGAAGATATCAACACCATCTTCGCCTTGCCCTAGCTTAAAAATCTCTTCTACACCGTCACTCTTTAGTGCTTCAGAAATCATCTCACGTACCTTGGCATTCATTTGTGCAGTGTCGGGCGCATTACCTTTCGTAAGCTTGTAGACAATGGAACGAACAGCTAAATAGAAGTGAATGTAATCACGCTCTTTCTGCGATAGTTTTTCACTACCACAGCACACGTCATAAGCGGTTTTTAATCGTTTTACTAATGCCATAAAGCGATGTTCAAGTTTTTGTGTTTGTAAGACAAATTCAGCAGCATTGTTGAGGCAGTTTAGTTGAGCAACTGGTTGCCCAGTAAAGTAAGGTGACACATCAAACTGATGCATGAGTTTGCCCAATAAATCCAAATGATCCTTAACAACAATGATGGACTGAGCAATGTCCTCAAAATTAGTTTCATCCGTTTTTGAATACATGGCTAATGCTTTATTCATCTGCGTTTTGATGCCGATATAGTCAACAACCAGACCTTTGTCTTTACCTTCAAACTTACGGTTAACACGCGATATAGTTTGAATTAGGTTATGGCGTTGTATTGGCTTATCGATATAGATGGTATCAAGGAAAGGTACGTCAAAACCCGTCAGCCACATATCGACAACAATGGCGATTTTGAAGTTAGACTTTTCATTTTTGAACTGTCGGTCTAACTCTTTACGATATTCTTTAGTACCTAGTAAATCCCAAAGCTCTTTAGGATCATCCTTGCCACGAGTCATCACCATTTTGACTCGTTCCATTGGTTTAATTTTTTTGCGCTCTTGCTCTGATAGCTCTACGCCAACTTCGCATTCCAGTACCTCAAACCAATCTGGGCGAAGGTCTTTTAACTCTTGGTAAAATAAATAAGCTACTTCACGCGCAGAGCTTACAAACAAAGCTTTACCTTTTATGGTAGAGCCTTCCTCAATGCGTGATTCATAATGGGCAACAAAATCTCTGGCTAACGCGCTAATACGATCAGGATCGCCCAAAATGGCTGTCATATTTGCAGAGGCTTTCTTACTTTCTTCTATCTGGTGTTCATTACTGCCATCATCAGCACATTGCTGATAGTAAGCCTCTATTTCTTCTAATTTTGCGTTATCTAAAATGACCTTAGCTGCTCTACCTTCATATACTATTCGAACAGTAATCTCATCTTTCACAGATTCAGTCATGGTGTAAGCATCAACTACTTGACCAAAAACGTCTAGCGTTGCGTCAACTGGCGTACCAGTGAAACCTACAAATGTTGCATTGGGTAACGAGTCATGAAGGTATTTGGCGAAACCGTAGGTCTTCTTAACGCCCTTTTCTGTCACTCGAACCTTCTGGTCTAGATTGGTTTGACTGCGGTGCGCTTCATCAGAGATACAAATAACATTACTTCTATCAGTGAGTAACTTGGTATCCTCGGTAAACTTGTGGATAGTCGTTAAGAAAACACCACCGCTGTTGCGGCCTTGAAGAAGTTCACGTAAATGGTCGCGGCTTTCAACAGCTACAACAGTTTGATCACCAATATACGTTTTTGCATTAGAAAATTGCTGAGATAGCTGATCATCCAAATCGGTGCGGTCAGTAATTAACACAATGGTTGGACTTTCAAAATCCACACTTTTCATTAGTAAGCGAGATAGAAACTGCATGGTAAAACTCTTACCACAGCCAGTTGCGCCAAAGTATGTGCCGCCTTTACCATCGCCCTCAGGTTTACGCGCGAGTTTAATACTGTGGTAGAGCTTTCTAGCTGCATAATACTGCGGGTAGCGGCAAACAATTTTAACTTCAGCCTTTGATGAATCTGGGAAATAAATAAAATTGCGAATTACATCCCGTAGGCGAGCTTTATTAAATAATCCCTGCAACATAGTATGCAGCGAATTGATTCCATCTTTTTCTATCGATTCGTTGCCCGTTACTTTGCGCCATGCGTAGAAAAATTCATAAGGCGCATACAGGCCGCCCATTTTATTGTTAACGCCATCACTGATAACACAAAAGGCGTTGTAAACGAATAGAGCGGGAATGTCCCTGCGATAGCGAGTATTTAACTGAACATAAGCATCATGAATTGAAGTTTCTTCTTCACGAATAGCACTTTTAAACTCGAAAACCACCAATGGCAAACCATTGATATACAAAATGCCATCAGGGATACGCTTCTCGCCATCAACGCCTTCAATCTCAAGCTGATTAACTATCTTGTATATATTGGTGTCATTGTATGTAGGTGGCTGCTTTTCATATTCCGCTAAAGGCTCCGCTACTTTAGGTAGTTCTGGTGCTAATTCCTTTACTAAATCTGGTAACAGGCTTTGGACAACATTGGTGTAATCAACTAATTGGATATAGAGATCTTTTTGCGAGTGGTGCTCCCCATTCGCAGAAGGCTCTCGTTTTAACAAAAAGCCATCACTTAACCATTTACAGAACGTTTTGTTACTATCGTACAAGTCACTAGCAGGCAATGATTCTATTTGTTTGATGATTGAATCAATCTCACCAGCAGTAATATTGTCTGCTTGATACTTATCAGATAAGAACTGACGTATGTCATCCTTAATCAAAACTTCTGTATTGCTACGAGTAAGCTCATAACCGGGAACATAAGGAAAACCTTGCTCTCCAAGCAGTTCAATAATTGCAGCTTCTAATTGTGCTTCAGTAAATTTCATACAATATGCATCCTTTCAACTAACCTTAAAACTCAGGATTTTCAGTTTGATTTGTGTCAGGTAATACAGAAGAAAACACTTGCCGGAGAGCTTCGGTTTGTATCTCTTTGTGTATTTCATCACACCTTTTCTCTGCATCTGAAATCTTCTCTCCGGGTAAAAAATCAACGTCAAAATGGGCAAGACAGTCAAAAACGCCATCTCCGTATGGTTCGTTTATTAATCCCTTTTTAAACAACTGATAGAGTAATAACCAATATGAATCTTTATCATAGTTATCTGGCGATTGAGTAATTCGATTAGAAAAATCCACCACTTTCTGTTGATGTATATTCATTTCCAACAGCATAGTGATAGCAACACAATCTTTACTATTAATAATCAATTCAGCAGTCGAATCATCAACGACACAGCCAGCTCGAATTAAACTATGTAGAGGCCATGACATTCCATCAGACCGACCTTTCAAAGCATTATCTTTAATAATTTCTATTAATTGTGCTAGGTAAATAGTGGGATCGACCTCTGCATTCGACATTAACAAATCTAACAAAGGTAATAACACAGGAAAATGCCATGCTAGATTTAATAAAGGGTCTATGAGATGAAATGGAGCATATTCATCCAAATACGGAAGAATTAATGAAACAGCATATTTTAAGACGCTACCGTCAGGTGTTTCTTTATTTACTTCGATTGCCCTATTTATGAAAGTAAGAGCCTCAGTAGCAGACAACTTAGGTTCGCTTTCGTTTGAGTAGCCTAATCTGCTCGGTAACGATCCTCTTAACTCTAAAACCCATGAGTCTTCTATTGGGCTAGGCAAAGCTTCAACAACAGTCTTTTTAAGGTTCAAAGTTAATTTGTATTCAGCTAAGAAAATACCTAAATCTCGCAAAAACTCTTGGGCTTCATCATCTGATTTACAGTAACAAGAATAATCATCAATATATCTATAAAATTCGTATTCTTTTTCTCTAAGTTTTTTATCCACGCACCCAAGAATCAATTCAGCAAAAATGCTAGAAGTCGCTGAACCTATTGGAATACCGAGCGTCTCGTTTCTTTTGCACTTTCGCTGAAACATATCCAGTTTGTTGAACCAAAGCTCACGTTCATTTTGTTGTGCTTTAGCTTGATTGAGACCAACTAAACTCCAAGGAATTGCGTGCGAATAAATACTATTAAAGCAATTGGCAACATCAGCGTGGACTCTAAATCGCTTTGTAAAGCCTTTCTGATGCGACCTAGAAACTTTTGCCATAGGCTCTTCGTAATTCATGACCATCAAGCGCTTTTCTTCATGATGAAACTGTGGCTTTATTATACTGTTTTGATTTTCCGTAATTGAGTGAAGGTGTTCCCAGTTATCATGTATACACTTTGCTAGAAGAGCATAAGCTTTGGGGTGCACTAAACTTAAAACTCTAGGCACATTGTTATAACGAGTAGCTTTATACTCAACAAGATCGTAACCTGATTTTCTCCTTTCCCTACTGTCTTCAATTCCAGCTAAAGCTTCAACAACCTCAGGTGTAAACTGCCTTGTATCAATACATGGTGGTAATTCCCCAACGGAAGCCCTCTGATTAGGGAAATAATTATGCCGAGTTAAAGCTTCATATAGCGCTCTATCTCGTCCATTTCGATCAAAAAACCAACTCATTCCGTATTCCCGTCCATAAGATCATCAATGCCCAGCTTTTCTGCAAAACTTTTATTTCTGCGGTGCGCTCTTGCTGCAATTTCGGATAGCTTAATTATTTCTTGTTGTGCCCAAGCTATTCGCTCTCTTGTTTCAGGATGTATAATTCGAATTTTTTCCCTTAACCAAGTCCCATTCACCGTTTCTTCATATTCGGCTGGTACATCAATTTTGCTATACGATTCCCCAATTAGATAGCAATAAAATTTCTCGATCTTGTGTACGCTATAGTTCGCTATTAACGTACAATAATTGGGGGTTTGATGCATGTAATCGGTAAGGGTGACATCAGGAGCTTTAAATTCAATAAGGACACACTTTCCTTCAGATGCATAAATGAAAATATCTGGTCGCTTAGTAATTTTTAGCTGTAGTTTTGCTATTTCCTCTTCAGGAATATCTTTCAACAAAAATTCACCAGATTCAGATTGTATTTCATTGAGTGGGACATCAGAACACCCATCAAAATGTACAAATTCCTCGTCTAATATCCACAAATCATTTAAATTGCCATCTGATTTCCGTTTAAAGATAAGGTCATGAATAAACCCTTCTTTATCGCGCCTTTTCTTACCATCAGGAAGCGGTTCTGTTTGCACAGCCAACTCTTGGTTCAACACCCTATCCAATAAATTAGCCACCAACTCACGCCTAACAACGTACTTAGAAAGTTCTTCTTTGTTTTGAGCATCAACCAAAGCAGACAGCTCACTGCTCTTTTCTTCTAAGTCAGACTGATAAGTAGGTGAAGTTGGGTCCATATGATTAAGCTGTTCGATGACCTTTCTAGCTTCATTGCTTTTACTAGCAACATATTTTGCTTCTTCTATATGTAAGCTTTTAACAATGCTGTCATCGTCATCTGTTAGCTTTACTGCCTTTTTCACGTTTACAGCAATATGGTGTGAAATACCGAGTTCTTTAGCTAAAGACATAACTTTTCTTTCAGCATTCTCTTGCGCTTGCTCTATTTCTTTGTAAATGGACTTAAGCTGAATATTTGCTTGTTCTTTAATGTCATCTAGATAAACCTTACTTTCTTCGCCAAATAATCCATTAGAAAGTTCTTTAACATCTGATTTATTCGGAATTTCAAATGCATCAACAGAATGGTTTACATTATCGGGTTTATCCAAATAATCACCATAAAAAGCGGTAACCATTCTAGTACCTTGGTGACCATTACTCTTTTTTAAAATTGGGTTTTTGACTTCCTCAACTGGAATATCTTTGCTACAAAGAAAAGCACCATGAATATCAACTTCATTCGCAGGAAAAGTAAAAACGCACCAGTTAAACTTTTCAGGCTCAATACCTTGGGCATTTCGCCAGCCAATTTTTCCCTTGTCTTCAAATGGCTCCTGATACCTAACCTCAAAGCAACCTTTGTCGCTTGGTTCAGGAAAATTCTTAGGTTCAATCGTCAAATTTTCTGTTTCTGCAACTTGATACGAGAATTGCAACTTGATTGTTGGGAAGGACTTCCCCTTACATTTTTCCAGATAAGCACGAAGAGCAAATTGCGATTTTATCCAAGACACAAAAGCACCAAATTTCAACGTTGAGTATGCAGCCTGATCTCGTTTATGGCTTCTCAAATGCTTTAAGGTGATGGTTGTCTCTAACTTATCGGTATTAATCTTTTGTGGAGCAGAATCATCATAGATAAAATTATCTTTGCTACTGCTGAATTTTCTTAGATACAAGTCGTTATCTTGGCGATATACGCTTTTAAAGGTAACTTCACCAAAGCGGTGTAAATACTGAAGTCTTCCTGAGCCTCGGTTATTAAACCCTTTAGTCCGATCTAATAACCTTTCAAATCTGTTGAATGACTCAACGGTAAACCCCACTCCAGAATCCGTGATTTCAATAAACTCTAATTTTTTCGCGTTTTCATCTTGGTCATTAAAATGCAGGTTAATTGCTATTTCTCTATTACCGTCATTTTCTAGTTTAAAAATAGATTCCAACGAGTTATTTATCGCTTCAATGATAGGAGAAAATGGATTTGAAGATGCTTTGATTAAGTTAAGCATCCCTTGCAAGTCACTGAGTGGGTTCTTACGCATCTAGCCAACTTCCTTATTTATTGTTATTTCACCTGAAATTAATTTGGGTAATAACGCACCTCTTAATTGCTCAAGTTGATTACTACTTTCTTGATTAGCTCGAATCTTTGAAAAATACAGTTCTATGATCTCATCAAACTTAGTTAATACGTTTTCACTAGGACAAACCAGAGGCAATGCATTTAGTACTTTTGTGGTCATACTTGGCACAGCAGAGCCTACGTTCATATTGTCAAAGTTCAACCTTTTCAGAAGGTAAAATGCAAACTTAGCAATTTGGGGTACTTTAGGTATGGTAAAAAACATAGTGTCTACAGACCAAAATGTCTCATTTACGTACATGATATTGGAGAGCGTTCCTTTTCTTGGGATAAGAACCGATTCCCCTTTATATAGAAACTTATCCACTCTACGCATTAAACCACCAGAGCCATAGACAGGATACTCCCCTTCATCTAGCTTCTTGTGATCTTTACCATATTTAATTTCCAATAAATCACTTAGATATTTGGATGACCAGCCTTTAGGTATCCAGCCAGCAATACCAATAGTTGGTTCACCTGTTTGTTCAAATTCTTTTGGGAATAATGCGCGGATATTATCAGGCAGTGGTTTGAAGTCTGGTAGTTGTTGTGCTTGCAGGCGCTGTTCGGCTTTGTTTTGCAGTGCATCAGGAATGTCGTTGCCAGCAGCAAGGGCGTTGTCGATAACAGGATCAAAATCAACAAACCAGCTTTTAAATAACACCTGCGCCATTTGTTCTAGGGTTTGGTTCGTTTGGCGATTTAAAGTTATTTTACCTGTTAACGCTTCTAGGTGTTGCACTACTATGTTCTGAACTTTTAAAGGTGGTAGCTCTATAGTGAGAGATTTTAAAGCTACTATAGTCAATGCTTGCTGAGTAGAACCAATTGTAACCTCATCAATTTTTCGTTTAGCAATTGTAGAAGTCAGCCAAAAGTATACGTACCTTGGATTAACAAAATCCTTGAAGTTTCTAAGCCAAGTTAGATTTCCATCTTTAAAGTAAAATTTTTCATCTTTTTGTACTTGATATGGCACTCCTAAAGTACCAACAGACGTAAGCAAAATGTCCAATTCTTTTGGTGCGCCAAACTTTTCCTCAATAGCATTAAACTGCTCTTCGGTTATAAACAGTTCAGTCGAAATTTCATTGCCTTTATTTTTTTCAATAATTTCTTTTGAACGATAAAATGGAACCCCCTCTGAAACGTAATCAGCCATTTTTATTCGCTTACTAGAGCCAATATCTGCAACATCTTCTAATTTATATATGCTCCAACTACTCGCCATAACCCAACACCTCCAAGTTTTGACGAATCGCTTTATCAAGCTCTTCGGCTTGTTCCATTTGGCTATAGAGGGTTTGGCTTAGCTCTTTCATTTTGACTTCAAACGGAATGCCATCGTCTTCTAACTCAGCAGCACCAACGTAACGACCCGGTGTTAATACAAAGTCGTTGGCTGTGATATCTTCTAACGTGGCTGATTTGCAAAAGCCAGCGATATCTTGATATCCGCTTTGGTCGATAATTGCTCCTGCATTATCGACACTTCCGCCATCCGTGGCGGTCGTCTTCATATCTCCATCTATCTTTTCACCACGCCATCCATGGTATGTTTTGGCAATTTCAGCGATATCATCCGTGGTGAGTTCTTTGTGAACACGACTAACCATAGTGCCCATTTCACGGGCATCGATAAATAGGGTTTCACCTTCACGATTGCGATAACCGCGCTCAACATCTTCCTTTTTATTCTTTGTGATAAACCATAAGCAAACAGGGATTTGTGTGGTGTAGAAAAGCTGACCCGGTAGCGCGATCATGCAATCTACCAAGTCATTCTCGATAATTTTCTGGCGAATTGTGCCTTCACCGCCTGTATTAGAACTCATTGAGCCATTAGCAAGTACAAAACCTGCTGTGCCGTTTTCGCTAAGCTTTGAGATCATATGCATGATCCACGCATAGTTAGCGTTGCCAGTGGGCGGCACTTCAAAACCTGACCAACGAGGATCGTCAACTAGCTCGTTGTCTGCACGCCATTGCTTCTGGTTGAACGGTGGATTACTCAAAATGTAGTCTGCTTTTAAATCAGGGTGCTGATCTTTAAAGAAGGTATCACTTGCAACATCACCTAAATTACCGTTAATACCACGCACAGCAAGGTTCATTTTGGCTAATTTATGAGTTGTGCTGGTGTATTCCTGACCATAGATTGAGATGTTTTTCTTACTGCCTTTGTGACTATCAATAAACTTAAGCGATTGAACAAACATACCGCCACTACCGCAGCACGGGTCGTATATCTTACCTTTGTATGGTTCAAGCATTTCCGCAATCAAGGTTACTACCGATTTGGGTGTATAGAACTCACCACCACCTTTGCCTTCATTCGCGGCAAACTTACCAAGGAAGTATTCATAAACACGACCTACCAAATCTTCTTCGGTCATGTGACATTCGTTTGCAACGGTATCGATGTTATTAATGGTATCTATCAGAGCGGCTAATTTACTGCTATCAAGCCCAAGACGAGAGAAGTAGTTATCTGGCAATGCGCCTTTAAGGGATACGTTATTTTTTTCAACGGTATGTAATGCGGTATCAATTTTTACGGCAATGTCATCTTGCTTAGCTTGTTTTTGAATAAACGACCAACGCGCTTCCTCTGGTAAATAAAACACATTGTCTTTGGTATAGAACTCAACCATATCAACGTAATCGCCCATCCCATCTGCAACTAGTTTTTCACGTTGCTTTTCAAACTTATCACTAATGAATTTTAAGAAAATAAGGCTTAGTACAATGTGCTTGTATTCCGATGATTCAACGCTACCACGAAGTTTATTAGCCGCATCCCAAAGCGACTCTTCGAATCCCTTTACATTTTTATTTGGGGCTTTTTTATTTTCTTCTGTCATGTTTATAAATTCCTATAAATCTTGAAAGCCGGGGGCCAAAGTCAAATTCCCTGCCCCAGATATTAAATGTTTGTTATTGAGATAAAGCTGATATTCACTGCCGTTAAGTTCAGCATTGTCTGAGCAATCAACATTCCATCGCCTTAATAAATAACCAGTAAGAGCGGCTCTTGCTTTAATTGTCATACTGCCGTCAACCATGCCGTAGTCTAAAGCAATCGCTGTGGGGTACTCAATGTTTCGAGGATGAGGAACCAGTTCTAGTGAAATGAACGTATTCCACTCTTTATCGTGTTCTTTGCTTTCGTGCTCTTTTGATAAACCAGACATCACTGTTGCTTTTGTAATTCGAGTTAATACAAAGTCGCGAAATTCTTTTGATTTTCTGCAATAAGCGCGAACATGCCAACGAAGCCCATTGTCGATAATTGAATGCGGCACGATATCTCGTGCGCCAGAGCCACTACTTAACGATGTATAAATGATATTGACAGCTTTGTTTTGGAAGATGGCTTGACTTATACGAGCAACGACTATCAAATCAGGCACATTCAACGAACTAGGTGCTTCGACTGGAAATTTTGTATCGCCAATCGAATCAAAACCGTCTGATATCTCATTAGCTAATTTAACCAGTGTCTTTCGCGGATCATGATTGAAGAGTGGTTTAAAGTTGGACTCTATGATGTACTGCTTTTCTGTTGTGTTATACGACAGGTTTTTAGGTGCAAGCTCTTTATAAAGAGCTAAATCTCTGGAAGCAGCGGCAGTACCGCATTCGAAGCGTTGGATGATTTCGTTACGCGTTACTGAGCTTGTGAACATCAATTTAAAATCAATGAAAGCGAGACGTTGTTTTTGTGCGTAATTGACGTTTTCTAGTTCCATCTAACTTATTATACTAATTACGTATTTGAGCTAGTGTGTATCATTCTGATAATCACGTCAATGTCCAGATAAAAGAAAAGGAGCAGTTAAGTCCTTTTCGTTTATCTTTTGACTAAGAGAGATATTTCATAATTAAAATATCTCGTGGATTCATCAATGTTTGCCTCATTTTAAGCCAATCTTGCCCATTTAACGTGACGTACTCTACCTCATCACAACTCATATATTGAGAGCCGGATTTTGTAATAAATTGAGTATTATGATCCGACGAAATTTGTATCGGTGACGAAATCACAACATCATCATGTGAAAACCTTAGTGTTTCATCGAGTTCAACAAAGCCGTGTAGCACTTGAGCAATTTCTATTAACTCTCCATCCACTTTATCAACCACTGAAACAACGGTTACTTCCCGTAAATATGTTTTTAAGGAATCTATCTGAAAATCACTATATTCAGAATTAGTTTGGTTACTGTCTATTTGCTGCATTTTACTCACCTCTTTTATTTAAACATCTAAATCTATAGAAGAGGTTTCTAAACTTGTCATTATACAAATATGTATAAAAACAACAGCTTAGGTGTCAAGGTGTTGATATTCAATGACAATTATTTTCAAATTTTTTTCATTAATTTATTGAATAACTGGTTTGAGTTTTCTTGGATTAAGCTTAGCTCGTCTATTAACTCATTAATTAAAGTGGGATCTACGAACTGTTTGCTTCTACTAATGTAACTCGCTACGTTTAAAGAGAAGTTTGATTCATTGGTGGCCTCATCAACCCGGCTTAACTCTTCAACCTGCCCATTAGTCACCACTTGGCAAATGTCAGTAATGTTTTTCCGCTCAGCTAGAATAGTTGCAATCTCATCTTCACGAACTAATTTGTTGCGCTTGATATCACGATCAAAATACGTAGATGCATCAATGAACACAATGTCATCGGTTTGTTTATTTTTACGAAGAATTACTGCAAACAAATCAACTGTTCTTGCACTTATTAAGCTCGTTGGTAGCTGAATAACTGCATCAACATAATTGTTTTGTACTAGATAGTGTCGAGACTTAGCCTCTTCTATTCGCTGTAACGCACCTCGTCCGACAAATGCTATTGCAATTCCCGTTTCGTTAATTGACCAGATGAGGTGTTGAATCAATGCATGGTCATTGTATTGAGTGGAAATTATATTCAGATCTATTCTTTTTGGGTCATAGTGACCACTTAATGAGCCGCCTTCTTTAGACTTTTTGACTTTTGGACTTGCTGATTTTCTAACGGCTGTTGGCTCATACAGCGCAAACGCTAAGTCAAAAGTTGAAGCTTTTACAAATGGAGTACTATTGAGTGAATAACTCTGGCTTACTACACAATCGTCATTCCCGGCTAGCACAAACTTGTGTACAAGATAGTAAGGGTTTTGAAGCAAGCTCTCAGTGGTAAAATGCCAGTGTGGGTTTAATTGAGCAAGAAAATTGCTTAATTCACCAGTTGATGCCATTGCATCATAGACCTTCAATTTCCCATTGCTTTTGACGATACTTGCTATCAATCTAGAAAAATCATCGGGCCGCAGTTGAAAATCAAAACCTTTCGCATCACTTTGGATCAATTCAAAGACTTTTGGTTCTTGCAATAATTTAAGAGTTTGTTCGTATAATGTAATTGATTCGAAACGCGTCAATTCACTTAAATCTAACGCTTCTCGTATCTCATCGAATCTACTCAGAACCTCATTGATTTTTACATCATTAGAATGAGTTATTGCTTGTTTTGCAACTAACTGTTCAGATTCAGTGAAATCAAACTTTTCTACGTCAATTGACTTAATATCACCAGAAGCTTGTAGGTTCGTTAAGAACTTCTGGTATATACCTCGCTCCGTGATGGCAAGTAATTCAATGGTTAACAGCGCTAAAAAGGAAAGTCTTTCATCTAAATTGGCTGGCAACAAATCGCTGTCTTTATAAGCTTCTACAAACTTTACTGCTAATTCGTTAGTAATCATTGCTTCACCATCTCACTTATTAACCCGGCTACTTGGTTTTTTCTTGCTTCTATTAGTTGCTGATATTTTTCTAATTCAGCATTGACGCTTAATACGTACTCGATGAAATCACTCCCACTTTCGTCAGTCAAATCTGGGAGCGGCATCTTCTCTAAGATCCCTTTACCAATAGTACTTTGATAGTTACCACCTGAATTTGCTTCTATCCAATCCTTTGAAAAATTGGTTTCTAAATAAGATTTTAAAAATAAGCTAGTTACCGTTGAAAATTCCGACTTCGGTTTAACAACTAGAAAATGTTGAGTACATATTAGTTTATCAGGCACATCATTAAGCAATACAAGATGCTTTTCTCGTCCTTTAGTGACCATGATTAGATCACCGTTGTTTAAACATTCAACTTTCCTTGAAGTATTTATTTCAGTTTCTGTTAACTTGTCAAAATCTAAGGTTGCTTCGCCTTTATCAAAAACAATATCTCCTATTTGGATCACCTTAAAGCCCATGTCGGCAGCCTTTTTAATGGCTCCACGAAAAGACCTCCCAGTAGAAATATCCGCGTATTTTGAAAGCTGTTCAATTCTCATTTTTTTACCGACCCTAAATTACATACTGAGAAATGTAGCAAAATAACTTGACAAATTCAAAACATTTGATCAAAACTATTAATACACCCTGAGGAATGCAGCATATGATTAAGGAGGTGCAACATGGTGTTTCCAAAACAAATTCGATTTTACGGAAAGAAAAAAGCGACTTACTTTAACTCTATCCAAATGAGAAAAACGTTCAGACCTGAAAGCAGCTTCGAGACTAGTTTCATGCTGCAACAAGAGTTTGATGATGATGTGTTTGCATGGGCTGGTCAGGCTCAAAGCTTTGTTTTTAATATTAAAGGAAAAAATACTCGCTATACCCCAGATGTTGTTAGAAAACGAAGAACGCCTGAAGGTGACGTGATCGAATTCATTGAGTTAAAACCTAATATCTTTGCCAATAACGAATCGGTCTATACCAAACACCAACTATTGAGTGAACAATTTCTAGATCTGTATAACCGTCCTCTATCAGTTCATACTGAAGATGATTTTTATAAACCTATCAAAGCTGAGAACCTTGCGCGTTTCTACCAATACAGAGCTTATGACTTTTCACGCTATGATTTAGATTTAGCTTTTACACATTTAACAGATGTTAAATGCGTTGGTGACTTGTATGAAATGTGTTCACGTTTTAATGCATCCCCAGCTTTCGCTCCGGCACTAATCGCTCAAAAAAAAGTTCATATTGACTTCGAAAAACCATTTTCTTTGGATCTGCCATTGGAGGTGAAGTATGGCTAGAGGTATCACACTTAGTTCTCTTCAAGATAAAAAATTGGAATACATGGGAAAAAAAGCTGTTGTCAGAGCTGTAAATGAAGCTACTCAAGAATTATTCATTGAGCGCGAAGGTCATCACATGTTCATGCGACCTTTTGTAGATTTATTGGAAGAGATCAAGAAAGGGAAAATCACAATTATTCAGGAGCTTGCTAAGGCTCCGTGTATGCAAGGAGCAACTAGTGAACAACTGCTAGAAATCAATCGTAGAGAAAAGTATTTCTATGCCATGTTGGCTAAGAAATATCCGACCAAAGATGTAGAAGGATTAGTTGAAGATATCCAACGAGAAGCTAACGATACCATAGGTTACGCCCGTTCAACCTTGTGTAAGGATTTTAAAAAATTTAAAAGGGATGGTTATAGCGCAGCTCCACAGGTTTTAAATAACAAACGAAATCGTGACACTGGATTGACGCAAGATGTGGATGATTTGGTGTGGAGATATTTATACAAACACCACTTAAAAGAAAATGGTAAGTCAGTTGCAGCTACACAACGTTTATTAGCTATGAACTATGAAGAACTGGGCTATGAGGGTAATGCTCCATGCGCTAAAACTCTTATGCGCAGAGCACGGTCATTAGGTCCCTATGAGTATGATCGCCTTCGCTATGGCGAATCATACGCAAAAAACAAATATAAACAAAAATTAGAGAAGTACGGCATCACGATTCCACTAGATCGCGTAGAACTCGATATGGCTCACTTTAACGTTGGCATTGTTAAGTTTGTTAACGGTAAAAAGTACTATCGAGGAACTGTTTCGATGGCGCTTGTATTTGATGTTGGTACGGCCAGTTTATTAGGTTATGCCATTCAAGTAGGCAAGAATAAAGAAGCCTCTAGCTACGTTGTTGCCTCAATTCATCATGCTATTAATAGAAAACCAGACCCTACTTATATTCAACACGGGTGTATGCGTTTAGCGGTCATGGATGCTGGTACAGCCTACCGCTCAGCAATGACCAAAAGTTTATTACAAAAGATTCAAGGAGTATTTGAAACAACCGAAGTAAGAAAGCCATGCTCAAAAGGGTTTGTCGAGAATTTTGTGAATCGCTTAAGGTTAGAATTTTTCCAAGGATTAGAAGGATATTGTGGCCCTTTCGATCCAAGCCGATATTCCGAAGCAAATATCAAGAAAGACGCAAAATACACGTTTGAACAATTCCATCAAAAATTTAGCAACTATGTTCGAGATTACCATAACTCGCAATTAAAAAGGTTGCATGGATTAACACCTAATGAAGCATGGATAAAAGGAACTGAGGTTTACCCGGTATTAGAGCCTTCTGACATTCCTGAGCTGCGAAAATATAGAGGATTGGAAATAGATGTTACTTATAACATCAAATACGGCACTACCTATGACTATCAGTATTTCAATTCGCCAGAGTTGAAAGCGATGTATGCAGAGTACTGCATTGCAACTGAAAAAGATTTTATGCCTCTGACTCTGCTGGTTGATCTAAACGATGCTTCTTCAGTAAGCGTAGTTGTACCGAGAATCGTCAGCCCGAACCCTGATGAAATCGTTTTACTTAGTATTCCAAACACTAATCGATCTGCTTTTGGTAAGTCATTTAATGAATTGAGTGTTATTGAAGGCCGTTGCGAAGTGCTAGACGGGGCTACAACGTTTCTTGAAGACCATAACTTATCTGGGTATCGAAGTACGCCAAAGCATGGCGATCTCATTGATATCACTCATAGCCAAGATTCTGATTTGTCAGAAGACGAAGTTAACACTGAAATTGATGAAATCATTAACTCTGCTGGCGTTGATTTTAAAGCCGAAGAGCAGCTAGATGATGAAGAACTAAAGTCGAGTGATGAACAGACTAACAAGCATTTTGATGATGCTGAAAACAAAAAACTAGGAGTATCAGTAGATGATTAAAAAACAGAAATTTAAGATGAAAGAGGCAGCTTTAGAATTCAAAAAAATGCGATTTGATATGATTTTGCATAAAGACGCGGAACAAAAAGTTATCGATCTTATTAAGATAAGTAACGATGAAGCTAAAGTTCGCGCATTGTATGGTAATTCTCATACGGGCAAATCAAATTTTCTTAAAAATTTCATTAAGAAGCACGCAGACGTAATTGATCAGCATAGCGGCATAAAAGATATTGTTCTTGTACGACTCTCTTCTGGTGTCACGCC